>NZ_JBRIIQ010000009.1:0-75540 GCF_052976905.1 Glaciimonas sp. GG7
TTGCACCGGAAAGCGAAACAGAAATCACGCTGGCGGCGATCTGGTCGGAATTGTTGCAGACCGAACGCATCGGTCGTCACGATAATTTCTTCGCGTTGGGCGGGCATTCGCTGTTGGCGATGCAACTGATGTCACGCTTGAGAAAAACATTCGGTATTGAAGTGGCGTTAAGTACCTTGTTTGCGCAACCGGTATTGGCTGCATTTTCGGCAGAGTTGTTAAAGAGCGGCGTGAGCACACGACCGCTATTGACAGCTACGACAGGAGCCGAACGTGAACTGCTATCGTTCGCCCAGCAACGCCTATGGTTTCTGGAGCAAATGGGTGGAGTCGGTCAGGCATATCACATTCCGGTGGGCTTGCAACTAAATGGTCACCTCGACCGGGTCGCCTTGAGGCAGACACTTGAGCGGCTGGTATTCCGGCACGAAGCGCTGCGTACTCATTTTACGGAGAAAGACGGCCACACCGTACAGCACGTCACAGCGGCAGATGTCAGTCATTTCCAGTTGCTGGAACACGACTTACGCCACCATCCTGAGCGCGATATCGAACGGGAACGGATAGTCGCTGAAGAAGCCGTAACGCCGTTCGATCTGGTCCATGGTCGGCTGATTCGGGCGCGTCTGTTGCAGGAGAGTGCCACGCAACACACGTTGTTGATCACGCTGCACCATATTGTGTCAGACGGTTGGTCGATGGGCGTGTTGTTTAATGAAATGAGTGCGCTCTATAACGCCTACCGGCAAGGCCAGCATGATCCGTTGCCAGCCCTGAGCGTGCAGTATCCCGACTATGCAGCATGGCAACGGCGCTGGATGTGCGGCGCGGTGCTGGAGCAACAGACGGCGTATTGGAGAGACGCGCTGGCAGACGCGCCGAGCTTGCTGGAAGTGCCGACCGATCATCCGCGTCCGTCACAGCAGGACTACGCTGGTGCTTCTATCGAGACGACGCTGGACGCCGCGCTGACGCATAAGTTGAAGGTGTTGAGCCAACGCCACGGCACCACCCTACACATGACGCTGCTCTCGAGTTGGGCGATGTTGTTGGGGCGGTTGGCGGGGCAGGACGATGTTGTCATCGGCACGCCGACGGCGAACCGTACCCAGCAAGAGGTCGAAGGACTGATCGGCTTATTTGTCAACACGCTCGCGCTGAGAATCCGTCTGCCGGAACAGGCGACGGTGGCGATGCTGTTAGCCCAAGTGAAACAGCAATCACTGGCAGCGCAACAGCATCAGGACATCCCGTTCGAGCAAGTGGTAGAACATACGCAGCCGGTACGCAGCATGGCGCATAGCCCGTTGTTTCAGGTCATGTTTGCCTGGGAGAACGTAGCGCAAGGCCAGCTCAGTTTGGAGGGGTTGACGTTGACGCCCGTACCGTTGGCGCAAGTGACGGCCAAGTTTGATCTGACCTTGACGCTGGGCGAATCAGAGGATGTCATTAGTGGTACGTTGGAATATGCAACGGCCTTGTTCGAGCGCCGCACGATAGAACGGTATCTGGGGTATTGGCAGTGTTTGTTGGCGGCGATGGTGGAGGATGATGCGCAGCAGATCGCATGCTTGCCGATCCTGAGTGCTGCCGAACGGCATCAGCTCGTGACCAGTTGGAACGCGACGCAAGTGATCTACCCGGAACGCGCATATCTGCTGCATCAACTGGTTGAAGAACAGGCCATGAAGACGCCGCACGCGGTAGCAGTCGTATCTGGTGCAGAACAGTTGAACTATGCCGAACTGAATCATCAGGCCAATCAGTTGGCACATTACCTGCGTGAGTCAGGCGTCGTGCCAGACGATCGGGTGGTGATTTGTGTCGATCGTGGTCTGGCGATGGTGGTCGGTGTGCTGGCGATATTAAAATCCGGTGCAGGGTATGTGCCGCTGGACCCGGCGTATCCGGCCGAGCGACTGGTGCATATGTTAAGGGACAGCGCCCCGCGTGTGGTCCTAAGTGGGGTGATAATGCAAGCCGGGATTGCCGGCGGCTGGGAGCAGGCGAGGGCAACGATAGCGCCGGACGTACCGGTACTCGATTTGCACGCGCCGAGTTGGCGTGCGTACCCGAGCGAGAATCCTGACAGCAGCCATCTCACGTCATCGGATCTGGCGTATGTGATCTACACCTCAGGCTCAACTGGCATGCCCAAGGGAGTGCTTAACGAACATCGCGGCATCGTCAACCGCATGTTATCGGTACAGCAGTCTTACGGCATGGATCAACACGACGTAGCGTTACAAAAAACATCGTTCAGTTTCGACGATGCTGTGAGCGAGATATTTTGGCCGTTGATGGCGGGCGCAAAACTGGTGATGGCCCGGCAGGACGGCCACAAAGATCTGCGTTACTTGAGTGAGCTCATTCGTAGCGCTGGTGTGACTACGCTACATTTCGTGCCATCGATGCTGCAGGTCTTTATCGGGCATGACGACGTGGCAAGCTGCACCAGTCTCACCCGTGTCATGTCCGGCGGCGAGGCTTTACCGGCATCACTGGTGCACAGTTTTCATGCGCAATTGCCGCACGCCCGTTTGCATAATCTGTACGGCCCTAGTGAAGCAGCGGTGGATGTCACTGCCTGGACTTGCGTGGCGGGAGCAACCGGGACGACGATCCCGATTGGCAAACCGATTGCGAACACCCGTATTTACATTCTCGACGCCCAAGGTGAACCGACTCCGGTCGGTGTCGCGGGCGAGTTGCACATTGGCGGGGTGCAGGTGGCGCGTGGGTATTTGAATCAGCGAGAACTGACTGAGAAACGCTTCGTTCCTGATCCGTTCTCGTCTCAGTCTGACGCACGTTTGTACAAAACGGGCGACCTGGCGCGCTGGCAATCGGACGGCAATTTAGTGTATCTGGGCCGCAATGATTTCCAGGTCAAAATTCGCGGTTTTCGGATTGAATTGGGCGAGATTGAAACGCAACTGGTGGCGCATCCCGGGGTCTGTGAGGCGGTAGTGATGGCACGGGAAGACATTCCCGGTGACCAGCGATTGGTGGCGTATATCGTTGTCAATACAGAGATCGATGCCACAACCCTACGTACGCATTTGAGTGTAAATCTGCCCGATTACATGGTGCCAGCGGCGTATGTCACGCTGGCAGCATTGCCGCTGACGGCCAACGGCAAGCTAGACCGCAAAAGCCTGCCTGCGCCCGATGGTGCTGCTTACGCTTTAAGTGGGTATGTTGCACCGGAAAGCGAAACAGAAATCACGCTGGCGGCGATCTGGTCGGAATTGTTACAGACCGAACGCATCGGTCGTCACGATAATTTCTTCGCGCTGGGAGGACATTCCTTATCGACATTGCAGGTAGTGAACTTGCTTAAGCAGCAGCACATGCTGATCTCAGCGAGCGATGTATTCATGTATCCAACTGTCGCTACTTTGGCAGAAAGAATTGCGCAGGCCGGTCTGCAAGAAGAAGATCGGTTGCCGATACTGATACGCGTTGGTGGAACAAAACAGCCTCTGTTTTTAATGCATGAAGGGGCGGGGCTGCTGCTGTACGCGCATGCGTTGGCCGCATGCATCGACACCGATATCCCCATCTATGGCCTGCCGCCGGTGCCGTTTTCTCAGACACAGCAATTCACCACTATGCACAGTATGGCGCAACGGATGGTGGGATTGATACGACGCGTACAGACCAAGGGTCCTTATCGTTTGGCGGGCTGGTCTTTTGGCGGTGTGCTGGCGTATGAAGTTGCGCAGCAGCTGATCGGTGATGGCGAGCAAGTAGAATTTTTGGGCCTGTTTGATACGGCAATCTACTTTGGGAGCAAATATATTTCGACTGTGGATGATAAAAACCTGCTATTGGACTTGATAAAACCGGGACTTAACGAAGCTTGTACCTTGAAGCTAGCGTTCGAAAAAATAACACTGGCAGCAGCGGAGGTGGATGTTGTAACCCTGGTAAAGACGGCAAGGAAATACGGGATCGCACCTGTATTTTTGTTGTCATCCTCTGATCAGGAGATCCCGGCAGTGATGGCGCGTATTCGTGTCCTCATCAGAGCGTTTGACGATTATGTCGCCCAGCCGATTAGTATTCCGGTGCATCTGTATAGCGCTGAAAGTGATGCAGCCTATGGGCCTCGTCGTGGTTGGGAATTGATTTTATCGGAAGCACAGCTACGCTTGGTGCCTGTGCCTGGTACGCATCAATCGATGATGGAGGATGGGAACATCGTTGTCCTTGGGCAGGCTCTGGATGCCGGACTGCGTGCTGCAAGTGTGCAGAGTACGTTGTATGGGACGGGAGACAGCATGCTCGATGATGAACTTATCTGAGGGGTTTAGTCTGGACTGACACGGCAAAAAATCGCATCTTGCAAGAATGCAAGAAAAGATTTTTTGTCACTCAAGGCTACGCATGAAATGCACGTAGGTTAGGCCTCATCATTGTTTAGACCAGGCGCCCCGACGCAGACAGTACGACTGTACGGCCATGAGAGGCAACGAGGTATAAACGATTATGCGGCCTTACTTAACTGGATGCACAGCGCGATTGCCCTACCTCCTATAAGATAGAGATAGCTCTATACAGATTTTTCTTATGTTGTTGAATAATCTTATGATTGGAGTTATCCCAAGATGAAGAACGCACAACCTGCAGAGGCACCATCTGCTGAGCAATTTTTCCCGCTTGATGACCATGACTGTGCTCTTTTCCTCGACTTCGACGGTACGCTAGTTGATTTGGCCGCCAGGCCAGATGAAGTCGTTATTCCCTTTGAATTAATCGCGTCCCTGCGCGCTGTCCATACTTTGTTGGAAGGGCGTCTGGCAATTGTGACAGGTCGTCAGATTGCGCAGATTGACGCTATGCTCGCGCCATTGATCTTGCCTGTGGCCGGTGTGCATGGGATGGAGAGGCGCAATGCTGAGGGTGTGACGCACTATTTCGCTTATCCGGATGACCACTTTGCCACCGTGTTTTCTGCGCTGGAAACCTGCGCGGTGCAATTGGCGGCTATTCATCCCGGTGTAATTGTTGAACAAAAACGGGGGGCGGTTGCGCTCCATTATCGTCAGGCACCGGCGCTTGAAGCGTTGTGTAAAACGGCGATGCAAGCGGCCCTTGGAACCTATCCCGGCATCGTTTTGTTGTTTGGAAAAATGGTGATAGAGGCCAAACCGGCCAACGTCACCAAAGGCACGGCCATTCGTGATTTTCTGGCAGAGCCGCCGTTTGTCGGTGCGCGCCCGGTATTTGCCGGTGACGATACGACCGATGAGGCTGGCTTTGATTATGTGCAGCAAGTTGGTGGCATAGGGGTCAAGATCGGCAAGGGCGCAAGTGTTGCCCATGCTCGGGTCGCCTCACCGCAGGCATTGCGTGCTGAACTCTCACGATGGGTGCAACAAGCGCAACAAGCGCATCCGGCCGACACTTTACCCTTCGCTAAAGGATCTTGATATGCCCAATACGTTTACCGAGTCAGTTCCCCCCATTACGCGTCCTACCCCGAATGCCGCCTCGCTCGATTGCGGTGTCATCGGCAATTGTGCATTTAGCGCACTGATTGATCGGATGGGCAAAATGGTCTGGTGTTGTTTGCCGCGGTTTGATGGTGATCCGGTCTTTAATGCGTTGCTCGATGATTCTGAGAACGGCGGTTTGTGGAGCATTGAAGTCGAAAACTTTGCCCGTAGCGAGCAATTTTATAATCCGAATACCGCCGTGCTGCATACCCGCTTATTTGATACCGATGGCAGGGGAATAGAAATTACCGATTTTGCCCCGCGCTTTATGAGTCGGGATCGGATGTTTCGTCCGCTGATGCTGATTCGCCGGGTACGTCCGCTGCACAGCGCCATCCGCATTCGTGTGCGGCTGCGACCACGTTTTGACTGGGGACGGCAGATTCCGACCATCACGCAAGGTAGCCATCATATTCGCTATGTCGGCCCGTCCGATACGTTGCGGCTCAACACCGATGCTTCGCTGAGCTATTTGCTGACCGAGTCATTTTTTATGTTGGATAAAACCACCAATTTCATGCTCGGCCCGGATGAGACGCTGGCTGATGGCATTAGCGATACCGCCCACCGATTTGAGAAAGAAACCATCGGCTATTGGCGTGCCTGGAGTCGTCGTCTTGCCGTTCCGTTGGAGTGGCAAGACGTGGTCATTCGGGCGGCGATTACGCTAAAAATGTCGTTATATGAGGATACCGGCGCGATCATTGCCGCCATGACGACCAGTATCCCCGAAGCGCCCGGCAGCGGACGTAATTGGGATTATCGTTATTGCTGGTTACGGGATGCTTTCTTTGTGGTGCGCGCCCTCAATAGTTTGGCCGAAGTCGGCACCATGGAGGATTACATGCGCTGGCTCACCAACGTCGTGGTGCGTTCCAAAGGCGGGCACATTCAGCCGTTGTATGGGATTGGGCTGGAAGAGTCGCTGCCCGAGTCAACCATGGCGCATCTGCCCGGTTATCGGGACAACACGCCGGTGCGGGTGGGCAATCAGGCGCAGGAACATTATCAGCATGACGTCTACGGCAATGTCATTTTGGGCGCGACGCAGGCGTTTCTCGATCACCGTTTGTTGCATCGGGCGGGGGTTGCTGAATTCACTACGCTCGAAGCAGTAGGCGATCAGGCGTTTCGGCTCTATGACCAACCGGACGCCGGAATGTGGGAGCTACGCTCACGCGCAAGAGTCCACACTTCGTCAGTGTTAATGAGCTGGGCCGCCTGTGACCGGCTCGCCAAAATTGCGCATACGCTGGGCTTGGGTGAGCGTGCCGTGCATTGGGAGGGGCGGGCACATACCATTCGTGAATTCTTGTTGCGTGAGTCGTGGAGTGAGGAGCGGCAGGCGTTTACCGCCAGTCTGGGCGGGCACGATCTGGACGCTAGCGTGTTGTTGATGGTGGAAGTGAATTTTATTGAGCCCACCGATCCGCGCTTTATTGCCACGGTCGCGGCGCTGGAGAAATCGCTGTGCGACGGCCCGTATATGCGCCGTTATGAAGCCCCGGATGATTTCGGCAAGCCCGAAACCACGTTCAACATTTGTACCTTCTGGCGTATCGATGCGCTGGCGCGAATTGGCCGTAAAAAGGAAGCCCGCGCTATTTTCGAGACCATGCTCAAGGCGCGTAATCATCTCGGCTTGCTGTCTGAAGATACACATCCTGTCACTGGCGAAATGTGGGGAAATTTTCCGCAGACGTATTCGATGGTCGGATTGATTAACTGTGCTGTGCGGCTGTCTGCGCCTTGGGATACAGCGATTTAATTACTTGGTTTTTCGCTTGCGGTCGGGGCGAGCAGGATACGTAACATTTGAAATTAACAATAAAAAGGAATCCATGTCACGTCTCGTTATCGTTTCAAACCGCGTTGCCGATCCACGTAAGCCTGCCGCCGGGGGCCTGGCTGTTGCACTCGGCGAGAGTATGAAAAAAACCGGCGCACTCTGGTTTGGCTGGAGTGGGACTATTGTCGAAGAAGCCGATGGCGGCACGCCCGGCGAAGGCCGCCTCCATACACAAGAGGCTGGAAATGTCACATTGGTAACAGTGGATTTATGTCGCAAGGATCACGATGCGTATTACCTTGGCTACGCCAATGACGTGCTGTGGCCGGTGTTTCATTACCGGCTTGACCTGGGTAATTACGAACCCGGTTTTGCCGAAGGCTACCGTCGGGTCAACGAACTCTTTGCGCGTAAGTTGCTGCCGTTGTTGCAACCGGACGATCAAATCTGGATTCATGACTATCACCTGATCCCGCTAGCGGCCTGCTTACGGGCAATGGGATGCCGCAATCGCATTGGATTTTTTCTGCATATTCCGATGCCGCCGCCTTTAATCATGGCGGCCATCCCGCATCAGGAATGGTTGATGCGCACGCTGTTTGCCTATGATCTGCTGGGCTTTCAGAGCGAAGCCGATTTGCTCAATTTTTCGCATTACGTCCAAAGTGAAGCCCGGGCCGAGGTCTTGCCCGACGGGCGTTACCGGGCCTTTGATCGCACGGTGCTGGCGGGGGCGTTTCCAATCGGTATCGACGTCGATGCCTTTATCCGTCTGGCCGAGAGCAAAGAAAGCATGCAAATGTTTACGCGATTGCGGGAAGAATATTCACGCCGCCAATTGCTCATCGGCGTCGACAGGCTGGATTACTCCAAAGGCCTGCCGCAACGTATTCGTACTTTCCGTGAGCTGCTTGAGCGCTATCCAGAGACGCGCAAAAGTGCAACGCTGATCCAGATAGCTTCGCCCAGCCGAGAGGATGTGGAGGCCTACGCCAGGATACGCACTGAATTAGAAAATCTGTGCGGCGCGATTAACGGCGATTATGGCGATCTGGACTGGATGCCGATTCGCTACATCCACCGCACGGTGTCGCGCAAACGCTTGCCCGGCCTGTATCGCGCAAGCCGAGTCGCCTTGGTCACGCCTTTGCGCGATGGTATGAATCTGGTCGCGAAAGAGTTCATCGCCGCGCAAGACCCTGCCGACCCAGGCGTACTAGTGCTGTCACGCTTTGCGGGCGCTGCCGAACAACTCAAGGAAGCATTGCTGGTCAATCCCTATGACATTGAACGCACCGCGCAAGTGATCGCGCAGGCTTTACAGATGCCTCTGGAAGAACGCATTACGCGTCATGCAGCGTTGCTGCGCCGGATTAAAGAACATGACGTGCATTGGTGGTGTGCTAGTTTTTTGACCACCTTGGCTAACATCGCGTAGCCAGAGCTATTATTAATAGCGTGGTGCATTAATGCTCTATTTAGCAATGCCAACGAAAGGTCAGATTTTAAGCAAGCCTGCATAATCGTTTATACGTCGTCGCCTCTCCTTGCCGACCAATCGTACTGTCTGCGTCGGGGCGCCTACTCTAAACAATGATGCAGGCTTGCTTATTTCTATATTGTTATTGCTCTATTAAATTATTTCCACACGGAATTATTATGGAATTATGATGAATACAGTGAAGAGTACAAATCAGAGTAACTTTGATAGTTTTTATTAATATAATTTATTCTCATATGTATCGACGCTGCTATATCGGTGGCAAATATATGTATTGATATTTTCATTTGCGCCATATAGAAATTATTTAATTCCATTAAGAAAGAGATTTATTATGACGCTTGCGATTAGTTCTACAAATGAATCATTGGAATTGTATATTCAAAAAATAAATGCAGATAATGAAACAACTCCTGCAGAGCTTCAAGAAATCAGGGATGTAGCAGATGATGATGTAGCGGATGTCACTAATCCAGCCATTCAAGATACGATAAAAGCCTTTCAGGTAGCCGCAGATGAAGTTGTTAGCAGATTAAAAAAACTCGCACTGGCTGTGAGAAAAAATAAGCTTTCGGATGCGGAAAGAGTATCGTTGGAACAAGCTGTTGAATATCAAATGGTATATATGGTCATAGGCCATAAGGTCGTTATAGAACCTTTGCTTCAAAGTCAGGAGCGTAGTGGTATTAATAAGCTACCTAAAGCAACAAGCCTATAAGTAAGGGCGCATATTTGTTCAGACCAGACGCCCGGGCTGTGCGGCCAGGCGATGTAACGACATATAAATAATAATGCGACCTTAAATAAAAAAGCCCCACTCTGATGTGTGATCAGGGTGGGGCTTTTTATATTTATTTTGAATTCATTTATGAATATCTATACCAAATAAAAATATATAAAGTCCTGGTAAGCAAGGATATCCCAAGTGATATAGCTTTAAGTAGGTCAACATTGTGATTTATATATCGGCATCTCTATTCGTGCGTATGACCCACTGCGAGGGCAGAGTGTTGCTAACACGACTTTTTATTAGAGTTCTGCATGCATACGTAGCGAATAGATCGGAAACGGGCCACGGTCCCTGTTGTATGCGGGATTAGTCACATGCTGATAGTCGAACGTGAGTTTCACATCCTTGCTCACGGCAACCGAGTAATACGCTTCGACAATTTTTTCGCATCCGTAATGCAGCTGACCGTCGCCGATCAGGATGCCATTGCCGCCCGCTGCGAAATAGGCTTTGGCAGAGGAAGATAAACCGTTGATCGCAGCGCCGAGACCAACGGTGTCGGCGGCTCTGCCCCAACTGCCGCCGCGCAGGGACAGGCCGCCGGAAACCGTACGATGGATATCGGAAAACTCATACGCTTCCTGCTTGCCGCCGTTGACGCCCATGCGTAGAAATGCACCGAGATCGTGGGTCAGTTCCTGCTCAACATTGAGGCTCACACCAGGATTTGAGTTTTGGCGACGCACCAGCGCAGTATTGGGGGCGCTGCCGGTCGCTGCAGCAAGGTTGGTGGCATCGCTGTAGGTACCCATATCGCCTTGATTGAGAAAAGCCATCAACTTGACTTTGCCCGGATGGTCGCTCCATTGATACCGGCGTTCGAGTTCTGTTACGTAACTATGCTGATGAGGATGGAAGCCGGCGACTTTGGCATTGGGCACATCAGACATCTGAAATACCCCGCCGCGCAAGGTCCAGCTATCCTGATTCCACTCAACCGTCGCGCCGTTGGTGAAGCCCCAGGAGTCAGCCGCATAATCGAAAGTACCGGCTTCGATGATGGACCAGTTCAAGAAATTGGAGCGGGGGTCATGCGCATAGGCGTTGGTGTCGAAAATATCGACAACAGAAAACCTGCCGACCGTGATCACGACATTGTTGGCACTGTAGTTGTCAGCAAATTGGTTAGTGCTGGCTTCGACTGTTTGTGCTTCACCATCGAGAGAAATGACTTGCCGGATGAAGGCGCGCGGAAAACGCAGATAAGGGACATTTTGGCCGACCTTGTAGGCTTCTCCGCTAGGGAAGCCTGCCATACCGAGGGTATTGCTGAGGCCGTAACCCTGATCGTATTCAGGATTGAGCCAGAATTGCGCCCCCGACCATAGACGTCGCCCCAGAAATAGGGTGGCGTCGGCAGTGCTGGCTTGCTGAGCAGCTGGCGTCATGCTGTTTGGCCCACTGTAGGGGGCGGTCAACCTGGGATGCCCTTGATTGACGTAGGTGAACTGCCCATGCACGCTCCAATCGTCATCCAACACGTCACTTTTCAATATCGGTTCGGTACGGTTTGTCATTACATCGTCAGCAAATGCACTCACAGGCAGGCAATATGCAGCCCATGATGCACACACGTAATACAAAGAGAGTGACAAAGAACGTAATAATTTTTTATGTTGAAGCATGGTAAAACCCCGGATTAATCGATTTTGTCATTGTTCTTGTGAGCAAATTCTGTCAAAGAATGCAGTTTTGAAAAGCCGCATATTATCTATCGGTGAATCCAGTCAGAAAAAAATATATAGGAGGTAATAGAGTTAGTGTTGTTTCTCTATAGAAATATTTTTTTAAAGAATTAGTATTTAACCGTGTCGAAAACGTAGTCCAGAGGCGCTTCTCCGTTTGTCGGTTTAACGAGGAAATTGATGATGGTTTAGGTGCTCGATACCGTGTTAGCGGTGAATGTTGAAAAAATATTGGCTGTTAACTTGAGATGTTTAATGACTAATTATATTTCTATAGGGTGTCAATAATGAAAATCAAAGCAGCGGCAGTGATCGCACTAGCAACGTTCGCATTTTCTCAGGGGGCAATGGCACGACCTGGCCCGATTCCCCCCATCGTGCAGCTTACTGAGTGTGCACTTATTCAAATTGAGTACGACGCAGCACTTGCCGAGTACAACCTTGCTGGCTATCAGGCGAAGGGTGGATTTAATGGGACCTATGACGGTATGGATATCGTGCAACAACTTAAGGCGGCAAATTGCCCCCTCCCTCCTGGCGATTGATACGATAACAATGCATTAGTGGGAAGACGTCATTAATTGGGGCTTTATCAGACGCATAGATGTACGCAGTAAATGAAGCCGAATGAACGATGTTCTTCGGCTTCATCGCACGAGCGCTATAGAGTAATGCGAGAGTAATGTGGGCTTTACAAAAGCAGCACACCTGCAACACCCCTCTCAGTCGTCACTACGTAGTAATAAAATGTGACGAACAAAAATACTTTGCATCGAGGAAACCAAGTCCAGATGCCTCTTTTTATCTCATTGATGTTACGTTTTCGATAACCTAATTGTTACCGTAACAATACTTGTATATAGCTGGCCAGCTCTTTAGAGTTCGGTCTGTACGGATTAAAAATCCCCCAAATATGCCGTTTCAAAAATAGCTGAATGCATAGAATTGCGTCGATTTTTCTTTAAGTAGTAAACTATATAAATAAGAAGGAAATGATGGCAAAGACGATCATTTTTTGCGCAGATGGCACCTGGGGCAGCGCAGATGGCAAGTTGGTTAATATTGATCACATCAGTGCAGGCGTGCCGGTCAATGGCGTAGCACAAGAAAATTCTGGCAATAGCCTTACCAACGTCTCTATGCTCTTCGAATGGCTGGAGGGAGAAACCATCACATCGAGCCCCTATGAAATGGAGCGCTCCAACCAGCCCCTGGCTGCACCGACTCAAATCGCAAAGTATGTTCACGGGGTGGGTGATGGCGCAGAATTCGCCGATAAAGTTGTCGATGGCATGTTTGGCATCGGCGTCGTTGCACGCATTGCAAACGGCTATAACTATATTTCTGAGCATTACAAAGTCGGTGACCGGATTGTCCTGGTCGGCTTTAGCCGCGGTGCCTACACTGTGCGCGCGCTGGCAGGATTGATCGCCTCCGAAGGACTATTGACCCCTGCATTGGCCACAGAAAGCTGCGATGCAGGTAGTGCCAAATACGATAACGCGGTCAAGGCCTGGTTACGCTACCGGAAAAAATCCGATACTACCGTCATTTCCCGCCTGTTGGACTGGATCGATAGCGTCATCAATTATCGCTATTTTTTTTCATCATCGGCTCTCCCGACTAGCGCATTCGTAGCCGTCAGTGAGATCACCGCAGTTGCTGTCTGGGACACCGTTGGCGCAATGGGGATACCGTTGTATGGCTTCAAAGGTAAAAAAGTCGATTCGTTTAACTTTGCCAGCAATGTCCTTAGCCCTAAAGTAAAACTTGGCCTGCATGCGGTCGCAATTGATGAGCCGCGCAAGGCTTTTACGCCTACCCTTTGGGACGAAACAAAGAATGTCAAACAGCGCTTGTTTGCGGGCGTGCATACCGATATCGGTGGCGGCAATGACGACCATGCGTTGTCGGACGTACCGCTGAAATGGTTTTTTGATGAGCTGCAACACCCAGATATTGGTGTGTTGTTCAATGCTGAACAACCGGATCTCTATTTGCCCGATGCGTGCGCTAAAGGACACTTGGAGCCGATTGAGGAATTGCTCTTCCCAGACATCCACGAACCCCGCGCATTTCCATCCGGTATGGCTATCCATACGGCGGTAGCGTTGCGCCAGCAGGGGGGCTTGGTGCATGCCGGGCTGACGCTTGATGCTGCGCATTATGCGCCAAACAATCTGCCATTTCCGGCACCGGTGAATCGAGATAACTGAATATTTTCGTAACAGGATTCCAGATTGTTTGCCGCTGTCGTGTCTCAATAGGGAGGTGTTCATAGCTGCAAAAACCACCAGCAATCACACGAATTATAATAAAAAATATTATTCTATTACTAATCGACGACCTGAACGTCAAACGTCCGCATAGAGCCGCTACCCCAAAGTCAGGATCGTAGTGATATTAATAAGTTACCTAAAGCTACGCATGTAGAAATAACCAATCATAAAAAATCCCTGCCCTGATGTGATCAAGGCAGGGATTTTTTTATTCTTTTAGGACTTACGCAACATCGTTCCAGCATCAAGTATGCACAGCCGAATGAACAATGTTCTTCGGCTTTGTTGTTTCAAGGATTGCGCATGGCCTACGGGTTATTACGCATTACATAACGCTTGTTGGTATGGGACTATCTGCCGGAGATGTAATGCGTTTTATGAATAACGATATATGCAATATTTTTATTTCTAGGGCAATGAATATGCGATATCTCAATATATGAGAACATAGTAACCACAGAAAAATCCATCGATATCCCTCGATTAGGCGATTTTTCTTAGTTATGCGTACGCAAGAAGAGACCAAAATTACGCCCAGCCATTTTGTTATTTGCGCCGAGACGCCCAGGCAGTGAGTCAGACCTTTCACTGTATTCCCGGTTTTCCATTTTTTATACGTTCATGTGAGGACAAACCCATGGTTCAACTGTCCAGACGCCAGTTTCTGAAAGTCACTGGCTCGACGTTGGCTGGCTCCAGCCTGGCTTTGCTTGGCTTTGCGCCAATCAACGCGCTTGCAGAAGTCCGCCAATACAAACTGTTGCGCACAACAGAAACCCGTAACACTTGCCCCTACTGCTCGGTCGGTTGCGGGATTTTGATGTACGGACTTGGTGACGGCGCGAAAAACGCCTCTGCCAGCATCATTCACATCGAGGGCGATCCGGACCATCCGGTCAATCGCGGCACGTTGTGTCCAAAGGGCGCAAGCCTGATCGACTTTATCCATAGTCCCAACCGTTTGCTGGCACCGGAATATCGTGCCCCGGGCGACGACAAATGGCAAAAAATCTCGTGGGATACAGCGCTAAGCAAAATTTCCCGCTTGATGAAAGACGATCGCGATGCCAACTTCATTGAAAAAAATGAACAGGGCGCTACCGTCAATCGCTGGTTGACGACCGGCATGCTGGCGGCGTCGGCTGCCAGCAACGAAGTTGGCTATCTGACGCATAAAACCATCCGCAGTATGGGGATGCTGGCGTTCGATAATCAGGCGCGCGTTTGACACGGACCGACGGTGGCAGGTCTTGCCCCGACGTTTGGCCGTGGTGCGATGACGAATCATTGGGTCGACATCAAGAATGCCGATGTGATTCTGGTGATGGGCGGCAA
Source organism: Glaciimonas sp. GG7 (assembly GCF_052976905.1). Classification (NCBI taxonomy): domain Bacteria; kingdom Pseudomonadati; phylum Pseudomonadota; class Betaproteobacteria; order Burkholderiales; family Oxalobacteraceae; genus Glaciimonas; species Glaciimonas sp. GG7. Next base: position 14,884 of record NZ_JBRIIQ010000009.1, read on the forward strand.
TGCCGCTGAAGCACACCCGTGCGGATTTAAATGGGTAACGGAAGCGAAGGCCCATAACAAAGCCAAGCTCATTGTGGTTGATCCGCGCTTTACGCGGACCGCCTCGGTTGCTGACTTTCATGTGCCGATCCGGACTGGCTCGGATATCGTATTTTTGGGCGCCGTCATCAATTATTTGCTGACCAACGACAAAATTCAGCATGAATATGTCCGCAATTACACGGACATGCCGTTTATCGTGCGGGAAGAATTTGGCTTCAAGGATGGCTTGTATTCCGGCTATGACGAAAAGGCTGGCGGCTATCCCGACAAGAGCAGCTGGGATTACGAGATGGGTAGCGATGGCTTTGCCAAAGTGGACCCGACTTTGCAGCATCCGCGTTGTGTGTATCAACTGATGAAGACGCACTATTCACGCTACACGCCTGAATTGGTGGAGCGCGTCTGCGGCGTGCCGCCGGCGAAGTTCCATAAAGTTGCCGAAGCGATGGCCTCAACCGCTAGTCCTGAACGTGCGGGAACGATTCTGTACGCCTTGGGCTGGACCCATCATTCGATCGGCGCGCAGATTATTCGTACCGGTGCGATGGTGCAACTGTTGCTGGGCAATATCGGGATCGCAGGCGGCGGCATGAATGCGTTGCGCGGTCACTCGAATATTCAGGGTCTGACCGACCTGGGGCTGATGTCCAACTTGCTGCCGGGCTATATGACGCTGCCGGGTGAGAAGGAGCAAGATTTCGAGGGCTATATCGCAGCGCGTGCGACTAAGCCTTTGCGTCCGAACCAGCTCAGCTATTGGAAAAACTACCGCGCTTTTCATGTCAGTTTGATGAAAACCTGGTGGGGCGATGCGGCGACCAAAGAGAACAATTGGGGCTACGATTATCTGCCTAAGCTCGACAAGCAGTACGACTTGCTGCGCGTGGTGGACATGATGCATCAGGGCAAGATGAACGGGTATATCGCGCAGGGCTTCAACATGCTGGCGTCGGTGCCGAATAAGCAGAAGGTCACCGAAGCGTTATCCAAGCTGAAATGGCTGGTGGTGATGGATCCACTGCAAGTAGAAACGGCCGAGTTCTGGAAGCCGCATGGCGAGTTTCATGACGTCGATCCTAAACAGATTCAGACCGAAGTATTCCGTCTGCCGACAACCTGTTTCGCGGAAGAGCGCGGTTCGCTAGTGAGCTCAGCGCGCTGGTTGCAATGGCATTGGCAGGGCTCGGAACCACCGGGTCAGGCACGTAGCGATCTGGATATCATGTCGGGCATTTTTCTGCGTATGCGCAAAATGTACAAGGAAGAGGGCGGCAAGTTTCCGGATCCGATTGTGAACTTGACGTGGAAGTACTTCAACCCTGAGAGTCCGACGCCGGAAGAACTGGCCAAGGAATTTAACGGGCAGGCCTTGAGCGACGTGTTCGATCCTAAAGATGCGACCAAAGTGATCGCCAAAAAAGGCGAGCAATTGCCGTCCTTTGCGATGCTGCGCGACGATGGAACAACGACCTCCGGTTGCTGGATTTTTTGCGGAGCGTGGACGCAGGCTGGTAATCAAATGGCGCGCCGGGATAACAACGATCCAAGTGGTCTCGGCCAGACCCTGAACTGGGCCTGGGCATGGCCGTTGAATCGCCGGGTGTTGTACAACCGTGCGTCAGCTGACGTCAAGGGCAAGCCGTTCGATCCGAAACGCAAGCTCATCGGTTGGAATGGCGCGGCGTGGAGCGGGATCGATGTACCCGACTTTAAAGCCGATGAACCGCCAGAAAATGAAGCCGGTGCGATGGGACCATTCATCATGCTGGGCGAAGGCGTGGCGCGATTCTTTGCACGCGGTGCGATGGCAGAAGGTCCTTTCCCTGAGCATTACGAGCCGTTTGAAAATCCGTTGGGTTACAACCCGTTGCATCCGAAAAATCCGCTGGCGATTAATAATCCGGCAGCGCGTATTTTTCCGCAAGACCGCGCACAACTGGGTAAACATGAGGATTTCCCGCATGTAGCAACCAGTTATCGCTTGACCGAGCATTTTCACTTCTGGACCAAGCACGCTAAGTTGAATGCGATTATTCAGCCCGAGCAATTCGTCGAAATTGGCGAAGAATTGGCGCAAGAAGTCGGCGTAGTGGCGGGCGATAAGGTCCGTGTGAGTTCCAAGCGCGGCCATATTATTGCTAAAGCGGTGGTCACTAAACGCATCAAGTCATTAATGATTGAAGGCAAAAAAACGCATACGGTCGGGTTGCCGTTGCATTGGGGCTTTACCGGTGTAGCCAAGAAGGGCTACCTGATTAATACCCTCACGCCAGTGGTCGGAGACGCTAATTCTCAGACCCCGGAATTCAAATCGTTTTTGGTGAAGGTGGAAAAAGCATGACCAAAAATCTCAGCAATGTGAGCAACATCAGTACGCTGATTTCCACCGTGGGAGGCAATTAAGATGGCACTGCAATCTCTGGATATCAGAAGGCTGTCGGCGACCACCGTGCAGCCGCCCGCAGTTCGGGAGCCCGTCACCGGTACGGTCGCCAAGCTCATCGATGTCTCCAAATGCATCGGTTGCAAGGCGTGCCAGACCGCGTGTATGGAATGGAACGATTTGCGCGATGAAATCGGCGACACCTCCGGCACATACGACAATCCACGTGACCTGACCGATAAATCGTGGACCGTCATGCGGTTCTCGGAATATGAAAATCAGGAAGCCAATCTGGAATGGCTCATTCGCAAAGATGGCTGTATGCATTGCGAAGACCCCGGCTGCCTCAAGGCTTGCCCGGCACCGGGTGCGATCGTGCAATACACCAACGGTATCGTCGATTTTCATCAAGAAAATTGTATCGGTTGCGGTTACTGTATCGCCGGTTGTCCGTTCGACGTCCCACGTATCTCCAAGCTCGACAAACGCGCCTACAAATGCACGTTGTGTTCAGACCGGGTGGCCGTCGGACAAGAACCGGCTTGCGTCAAAACCTGTCCGACGGGTGCGATTGTGTTTGGCACCAAAGAGGACATGAAAACCCATGCCGAAGAGCGCATCGAGGATCTGAAGTCGCGTGGTTTTGAGAATGCCGGTTTGTATGATCCGCCGGGCGTTGGCGGCACGCACGTGATGTATGTATTGCATCACGCCGATCAGCCGTCGCTATATCACGGTTTGCCTGACAATCCGAAAATCAGTCCCTTTGTCGGCTTGTGGAAGGGTGTCGCGAAACCGTTGGCGGTGGCGAGTATCGCATTGGCTGGTTTGGCGGGATTCTTCCATTACATCCGTGGCGGCCCTAGCGAAGTCAGTGCGGAAGAGGAACTTGAGGCGCAGGAAGCGGCGCGTAAAATCGTTGAAAGCCAGCAAGGAGAAGCGCGATGAGTGATCAAGAAACGGGACACGAGCATCCCTCATCGCCTCCTCTGATCCTGCGCTACAACCCCAACGAGCGCACTAACCACTGGATTACCGCGATCACCTTTGTGTTGCTCGCGTTGTCAGGGCTGGCGTTGTTTCATCCGTCGATGTTTTGGCTCACAGAACTGTTTGGCGGCGGGCAATGGACGCGGATTTTGCATCCCTTTGTTGGCGTTGTGATGTTTCTGTCGTTTGCGCTGCTGGTGCTGCGGTTCTGGCATCACAATCAGTTTGAAAAGGGCGACGTGCAATGGCTCAAACAAATCGATGATGTGTTAGCAAATCGTGAAGACAAACTGCCGGAAGTGGGGCGCTACAACGCCGGTCAGAAGATGCTTTTCTTTACGTTGATTGCTTGCATGTTAGGCTTGTTGCTATCGGGCATTGTGATTTGGCGCGCATACTTTGCGTTCTATTTTCCGATTCCGGTGATTCGTGCCGCGGCGTTATTGCATGCGATTTGTGCCTTTGTGATCATCATCAGCATTGTGGTGCACGTGTATGCCGGGATCTGGATCAAAGGCTCGATGGGCGCGATGGTGCGCGGTACGGTGACTTACGGCTGGGCAAAAAAACATCATCCACGCTGGTTTAAGGATGTTGTTAAGCAAAGCAACAAGAAGTAATGCATTAAATTAACTAAAGTAACTAAAGTAACCCATGGGCCGATATCCCATATCGGCCCATTCATTTATTCAAAGGGAGTCTTAGTGCAACGAATTCTTGAACGCGGAGAAATTGAATCCCTCGATCACACCACTATTGCGCGGCTATTGTTGCCGCCTGCCGATGGCGTATTCGGACCGCGCGCAGCACGTCTGCGCAAATTAGCCGCCGGTGCCGTGCTCGGCACGCCGGTTAGTGATGAATTGAGTGGATATTTGCTGTTGATGGCTGATCTGGTGGATGCGCAAGATGCGGTGTTTGAATCGCTGACCGATGCCGATGCCGCATGGCCCGAGCAGGCGACGCTGGAGACTGCACGCCAGCATGGCATGCCGCCGTTACTGGCGCAGGGTGATTTATCGCCATTGGTGCGCAGTAGTTTATATACCGTCATGCAGCGCCTGTTAACCTTTCTGGTGCCAACCGCAGCAGAGCGGCCAGCGCTGGTTCCTGTGCTGGCGGCTTTGCATGCGCTAGATAAAGATGCGCTGAACATCTTGGCCGACGCCGTGTTGGCGCAACGTACTGAAGCGCTCGATCCGGCACAAGCGCCGTTTATCGCCGCGGCGCTGCAAGTGATCTGGACCCATCGTGCCAGCAAATTACTGCTGCAAGATGTGCCTACCCTGGAAACCGGTGCCGTGTGTCCATGCTGCGGTTCGCAGCCGGTCGCCAGCGTGGTACGGATCGGCGGGCAATCGCAGGGCTACCGTTATCTGCATTGCGAGTTGTGCGCCAGCGAATGGCATATGGTGCGGGTCAAATGCTCGCACTGCGAGAAAAACGCCAACATCGCCTATCAGGGGCTGGACAATCGTAGCGAAGCCGAGATTGCACAAGCCAACGAAGCGGCGTCGGTTATGCAGTCGATCAAACCTAACAAGGCTAACGATCCGCAAAAAGTCGTTCGTGCTGAAACCTGCGACGACTGTCATACCTACCGAAAAATCGTCAATCAGGAGCACGACTACGACGTCGAACCGCTGGCCGATGATCTGGCGACGTTGATGTTAGATGTCTTGGTAGCCGAAGCCGGTTATACCCGCGCCAGCATGAATCCCTTGCTCTGGTTTAACACACCAGAATGACGACGCACTCATCGGCACTGGATGGCGATGCAAGTTTTGCGGCACGTTTGCCCTCGGTTGAGAGGGTACTTGCCGACCCATCCTGTGGTGCACTGATCGAGCAATACGGTCGCACCCAAACGCTGGCGGCGCTGCGTGCGTTGCTGGCGGAGTTGCGTACTGAGTTGCGTGCGGAAATGGTGGGCGGGTGTGCTGCTGTACCGGGCACAATCGCCGCACTCAATACGGTTCTTGCCGCTCGTTTAGAGTGCGCCAACGTTTCTCCGATCAAACAACTATTCAACCTGACCGGTACGGTATTGCATACCAATCTGGGTCGGGCACTGTTGCCGGATGTGGCTATCAGCGCTGTTATGCAGGCGCTGAGTGCGCCGATGAATCTGGAATTCGATCTGAGCACCGGCAAGCGCGGTGACCGCGATGATCTGGTCGAAGGTTTGCTGTGCGAATTGACCGGTGCTGAAGCTGCAACCGTTGTCAATAACAACGCCGCCGCTGTGTTGCTGATGTTGAGCGCGATAGCCCCGCGCCGTGAAGTCATTGTTTCACGCGGGGAGTTAGTCGAAATCGGTGGGGCGTTTCGGATTCCCGACATCATGAAACAGGCGGGCGCAAAGTTGCGCGAAGTCGGGACCACCAACCGTACCCATCTGGCCGATTATGCCGACGCGATCAATGCACGCAGCGCTTTATTGATGAAAGTGCATTGCAGCAATTATGTGGTGCAGGGTTTTACTAAAAGTATCGAGATTGACGAACTTGCACGGCTGGGGAAAGAGCACGGCGTGCCGACCGCAGTCGATGTGGGTAGTGGCACCTTGATCGATCTGTCGCAATACGGCTTGCCGCGTGAAACCACCGTGCGCGAGACGATTGCCGCCGGGGCCGATCTGGTGACCTTTAGCGGCGACAAACTACTGGGCGGCCCGCAAGCCGGGTTGATCGTCGGACGCGCCGACCTGATTAAAAAAATTAAACGCCATCCGCTCAAGCGTTGCTTGCGCGTGAGCAAAATGACGCTGGCCGCGTTGGAGCCGGTGCTCGCGCTCTACCGCAGCCCTGAGTTTTTATCTGAGCGACTCACGACGCTACGCTTGTTGACCCGCCCTCAGGCGGCGATGCGCGCACAAGCAGAAAACCTTGCTCCGCTGCTCCAGCAAATACTTGGTGCTGCGTTTGTGGTGGCTGCCGAACCGTTATTGAGCCAGATCGGTAGTGGTGCTTTGCCGGTGGATTTGTTGCCGAGTTATGGACTGTCGTTGCGGGTCAATTCTGTTCATCCGCATAAAAGGCACGGAAGCGCACTTGGTCAGATGGAAAAAAAACTGCGCGCATTACCGCGTCCGGTCATCGGACGGATTTCCAACGATACGCTGTGGCTCGATCTGCGCTGTCTGGAAAGTGCAGATGAAGCGCCGTTCGTGGCCCAGCTTGCACAGTTAGCGGTGCAGCCATGATCGTCGGTACAGCAGGGCATATCGATCACGGCAAGACTACTTTGACGCGGGCCTTGACCGGCGTCGATACCGACCGCCTGAAGGAAGAAAAAGAACGCGGCATTTCCATCGAGCTGGGCTATGCCTATCTGCCTTTACCCAATGGCGAGATACTCGGCTTAATCGATGTCCCCGGACATGAAAAGTTGATCCACACCATGGCCGCCGGGGCTGCCGGGATTGATTTTGCCTTGCTGGTGATCGCCGCCGATGACGGCGTCATGCCGCAAACGTGTGAGCATCTGGCAATCCTCGCACTATTAGGCGTGCGACGTGGCGCGGTGGCATTGACTAAGATTGATCGGGTCGATGCAGAACGCATTGCCGAGGTGGAGGCCGAGATAACGGCGTTGTTGGCGTCCACACCGTTTTCCGGTGCAGCGATTTTCCGTACGCAAGCTAACGTGGATAATGATTCCGGCGTAGCGGCCTTACTGTCATACCTGAGCGATGCGGCAACAACGTTACCCCATGATCAGGATCAGCGCCTGTTTCGGCTAGCGATAGACCGTGTCTTCACGCTGGCCGGACATGGCACCGTCGTGACCGGCACTGCACTGGCAGGACGCGTAGCTATCGACGACATATTAGTGCTGGCACCGAGCGGTGAACGGGTCAGGGTGCGCAGTATTCACGCACAAAATCAGCCCGCTGCAATCGGCTATGCCGGCCAACGTCTGGCGCTCAACCTGGCCGGGATCGCCTGTGATCAAATCCATCGCGGCGACTGGATTGTGGCCCCCGCGCTGGCAGAGTGTTCCGAGCGCATCGATGTCGATCTGCAACTACTGGCAGATGCCGGTCAGTCGCTTAAAACCTGGTCACCGGTACATGTGCATCTTGGCGCAACGCATCGCACCGCGCATGTCGTGTTGCTTGAGGCGATGGATGGCGATGCCATGTCGCCAGGCCAGCAGGCAAGGGTGCAACTGGTATTTGATAAACCTTTGCATGCGGTGCCGGGTGAGCGTTTTGTGATTCGCAATGCGCAGGCATCACGCACCATCGGCGGTGGTCGGGTACTCGATCCCTTTGGTCCTGTCCACAAACGTCGCAGTGTTGCACGTGGTGCATGGCGCGATGCGCTTGCTGCTTTTGTTGTTTCAACGGACACCCGTTGCGGTATCACGGGCATTGCAGCGCTGCTTGCCTGCAGTCCACTTGGCCTGCATCGTTCTGCGTTAGTGCGCTTGTCGCAATTGCCGCCAGAGCATCTTGCGCTGCCTGCCGATACGCTCACGGTCTCTCTGCGCGAAGGCGATGCCTTACTCATTACACAGTCCGCCAGAGATGTGCTTGCTGCGCGTGCCGTGGAGGCATTAAGGGCGTTTCATGCGAGTACACCGGATGATGTCGGCCCCCATATTGGCCGCCTTAAACGCATAGTTGAGCCTGATCTGGACGATGCGCTATGGCGGGTGTTGGTGGCGTCGTTATGCCTGGCCAACACGATGCTGCAGCAAGGCCCTTGGCTGCATCTGCCGGAACATACTGTGGAGTTGCATGCCGACGAACAAGCGTTAGCGCTTCAACTGCTCGAGGCCCTTGATGCAGGTAGATTTAATCCACCGTGGGTCCGCGATCTGGCACAGGCGCACTCGGCAGATGAAATGGCCGTGCGCGATCTGCTATGCAAGTTAGCCAAACGCGGACAGCTCAATCAAATCGTTAAGGATCTGTTTTATACGCCATCCCGGGTGGATGAGCTCTCACAAATCGTCGCCGGACTCGCGCATGGTGATAGTGCACAGCCTGTGGATGCACCATCGACCCCGGTGAGTGCTGGCGCTTTTCGGGATGCAACCGGTCTGGGACGTAAACGGGCAATTCAATTGTTGGAATTTTTTGATCGCGTCGGCTATACTCGGCGGCGCGGTGATGTCCACCTGGTGCGCATAGACAGTCCTTGGGGTAATGCGACAGGATAGATATTACGTACTACACATTTTGGAAGGTATACGCATCCGGTGGTGCGGCCGGGCTTCAAACCCGGTAGGGGGCGTCAGCCGCTTCCTCGTAAGTTCGACTCTTGCTACCTTCCGCCGATATCGCGTTAAAAAAGCGGTGACAATCTTTTTAGATTGTCACCGCTTTTTTTAATCTAACGTGATGCTTTCAAGTTCTTAACATTTAGCAAAAAACATTTTCGTCTGCGCATCCTTTCGTTCCTGGCTAATCCATTCTCTGGTTTGCACCGGACGTTGTTGTCCTTCGTTATTTCTAGCGTGGGCCAGACGTTCATCGTCCATCCGGTTCAGTTCATCAATCCGCGCTTGTAACAGTCGGCACTCCTCGGATGGAGGTACTTTTACGTCTTCCAGTGATACACGTGGCGCGCCTTGCTGAGCCGACGCGATGGAAATTACGGTTGCTGCCCATAGCCCGAATAAAAAGATGGTTAGTTTTCTCATATGTGGTTTCTCGTTAGCGAATCGAACACTCTTTTTATCCGATCTGCATGACAATCACAATCCTGTCGCAAGCAAATAGAAAAAGTCTACTGTGGCAAATAAGATGCTGAACCATCGATCCAGTCTTGTCGTGCCGGAGAGAAAAAATCGATATCGACGGTGTCTTCGGTAAACACAAATTTATGCGGCACATCAGGCGGAATAATGATCATGTCACCGGCTTGCATGACGTATTGTTTCCCGCCCACTTCAACCTCGGCGCGGCCTTTGGTGATCCAGGTGACCTGCTCATTGGGATGTTGATGCATCGGAATGACTGCGCCTTTTTTCATCTCCCAACGAACAAATGTGCTTTGTGTGCCGTGCAAATACTGGCGCGTAATGAGCTCAGAGAGTTGTTCTGCCGGCAGCGCTTCAAGCGCGTGTAATGGGGGAGGAGCACTTGCATGCATGATCACGGCTGGTGTCTTGATTCTCGACATCGGGCTCCGATAAGCGATCGCATCAATCTCAACGTTGAGGGTTTTATCGGGGAAGCCGACCACGACCGTTGTGCGTGCCGGGGGATCATTGGGAAAATACGATTGATACACGGCATTCATGGCAGCGAAATCTTTGCCATGACGCAGATAGACCGTGGTTTTCACGATGTCCTTCAGGCTTAGGCCTGAGCGTGCCAAGGTTTGTTCGAACTGCGCCATGATGTGATGGACCTCCATTTTGACGCCACCTGGAATGACCTTGTTTTGTGCATCGGTGCCAACTGCTCCTGAGAGAAAAACATAGTCGCCTGCCTCAATGGCGGTGCTGAAATGTTTGCCAGGATCGATCGCTTTTCTGGCAGTTGATGCGTGGACTTGTTCCTGGGAGTGCGATGCCTTGAGGAACAACATCTGGGTGATGGCAATGGCGAATATGACGAACGTTGTGTGTATTTTCATTAGCGATATTTCCTTCTTGGTTAAATTGATGGAGTTATACGAAGTGGTTTTCTTCGTTGCCAACTGAGTCATGTTTGTCTTTTGAGTTCCGGCGGAATTGGCGTCCAATACAATTATTTTCGAGTGCTCTCAGACTATTCTGGCGTCAAATTTTAATTGCTGAATCACCTCAAATTATTTTCAGATTTGCCGGTATTGAAAGCGGGAAATCTCCTAATTTTTGTTGTCCAGCGTGCGGCATCCTAAACGGGTTTTTCAACCCTTTTTAAGCAAAAAATACGTGTGTGGATTTTCCAAAATGCAACACTATTGTTGTATTTTTATAAATTATTATATTTTTAACAATACTTAATGCGTTGTTTAGTTGTCTACTTTATAATTAAAAAAACAATATTTTGCATGTGTCCTCATTGCCAATAAGACCGCAAAAATGATGCAGACGTAGTCTTCAAACGTGACATCTATGTGGTGTTCAGCTTAGGAGAAAAGAGATGTTTTTTCTTTTTACCCTTCATCAAGTTACGTGGCGCCAGCCAAGGCGGGGGCACATTTCGATCCCCGACACTGGATTTTTCCGCACGGTTTTTGGTTTTGTACTGTGCTGCTTTTTGTACGCCTCAACCGCCGGACACAGCCTGGCACTGCCGGGCACCTCTCAAGTACCCAAGGCAAATCTCCTCGCGACTATCCATGCTCTGAGCGATAAAGCTGAGGTAGCGGCGATGTCGACACCGCCATCGCAAGCAACGCACTCATCGAAAAATATGTCTGTCGTGCCAGATGCAAAGCCGATCCGATTGCTAATGCCTGTGACTGTCAATACCAAGAAACCGCCCAAGCAAACACTACGTGCCAACTGGCCTGTGACGCCGATTCAAATGGATTCCATTTCGCCATTTTCGATGGTGCAAGACGCGCCTGCGTTTGGTACTTCAGTTGGTACTTCATTTGGTACTTCTGCGGTCGAATTTCCCGTGAAAACTATCCCTGGTGGAAAGCTGATGATGCTGCTGCTCCAGTGGCTGGGGGCAGTGATTGCGGTTTTTCTGGTGATATACACCTGCCGACACGTCATCTTTACCTTGAATCGGCTGTTCGGTGTGCAACGCCATCCTTACAGTGATATCGATGTTGCCAATTGGCCGAGCGTCACCGTGCTGATTGCCGCCCACAATGAAGAGGCGGTTATTTCCGGCTCACTCAGAGCGTTGCTGGAAGTCGATTTTCCTGCCGGTAAGCTCGATATCGTGCCAGTCAATGATCGCTCCACAGACAGAACGCGTGAAATCATTGACCGCTTCGTCGCACAACATCCGGACCGGATTCATCCGTTTCACCGTGTTGATGGCAAGCCGGGTAAAGCGGCGGCGTTGAAGGATGCCACGGCGGCGGTTACCAGCGACATCATTATTGTGTTTGACGCCGATTACATTCCGTCAAAAGGGTTGATCAAACAACTTGTATCGGCTTTTTTCGATCCTGAAGTGGGAGCGGTCATGGGGCGGGTCGTGCCTCTGAATGTGGGCACCAATTTGCTCACGCGCTTACTGGATCTGGAACGTTCTGCCGGCTATCAAGTGGACCAGCAAGCGCGGATGAATCTCCGTTTGGTGCCGCAATACGGCGGCACGGTCGGTGGTGTCCGTATGCGTGCGCTGCACAGTATTGGTGGCTGGCATGACGATGTGCTGGCCGAGGATACCGATCTGACGTTTCGTTTGCTGTTGCGTGGCTGGAAAACGGTCTATCAAAATCGCTGCGAATGTTATGAGGAGGTGCCGGAGTCGTGGCCGGTGCGTTACCGGCAAATCAAGCGTTGGGCCAAGGGGCACAATCAGGCGCTGTTCCGACATTCGAAGGCATTGCTACGAGACCGTTCCGTGCCGGTGATGGAGCGCATAGATGGTTTGCTGTTGCTGGGTGTGTACGCGATGTCACCGATGGTGATTTTGGGATGGGTGATCGGGATTCTCGCGTTCTATTTTGGCGATACGCCGCTGGCGATCGGATTGTTGTCGGTCGTCGCATTTACCAGCTATTGCACACTGGGAAATTTCGCCGCTTTTTTTGAAATTGCCGCTGGGGTCCATCTGGACTATAACCACCGACGCATCCGGCTACTACCTTTTAATCTGATCGGTTTTATCGTCAGCTTAGTGGGTATTTCGGAAGCGACGCTAGAGCAACTGCTGACCGATCACCTCATGCATCGTCGCTTTCAGTGGGATAAAACCGTGCGCTATCGGAAGGAGGTTTGAGTCATGTGGACCATCCTTTTTTTCTTGTTTGCATTGTCGTTATTCATCACGCCATTGCTGCCAGCGCTGCGTGAATTGCTATGGCCCACCGATATCGATCCGCTCAATATCGCGTATGACCATGACCGTAGCATTACCCGCTTTGCGCGCAGGCTGGCGCAGTTGTCGCGGGAGTATCTTGCGGCGCTTTCTTTGCCTGAAAGTGCCGTAGGGTCGCAGCTGAAATCCGCCAATATGGCAGAATTTTTGATCGTTATTGAGGATGCGGCACTTCCCCTGGAGCCAGAAGAAGTCACCCGGCGGATGACTGAGCGGCGACTGGTGGGCGAAAAAAATCTGATGTTGCCCGACTGTTTTGATTATGCGCGTGAGGTCTACGCGATAGGGAATATTCAAAGCGGGATCAACAATCATTTTCGTGCGCTGTTTGCGGAAGGGGATATTGCGCTGCGTAGCGGCAATCAAGTATTGCGCTGGGTGCATGCGAGACGCTTGCATATCGGCGCTGAGGCAGTCTTATACGGTCGGGCCTCTGCCGATGATGAAATGCATTTCCATGGCGCGGCCCATTTCGAACGACTCAATGCACCGCGTATCTGTGTTGGAGAAGTCAATCGCCACTCGCCAGTTGATGTCGCAGGCGCTGACGCTAAAACGGTAATAGAGCGACCTTCTGCACTTGCACTGATCGCCCATCAGGTCGATCAACGACCGGATGAAGGACGCATGATTGCCTTGGGCGATTTGACGCTGCCAGCCGATACCGTTCTTTACGGCGATCTGATTGTGCGTGGAAAATTGCGGATAGGCGCTGGTGTATTAGTTCTGGGAAGTATCAAAGCCCACCGCAGTATCCAGATGGAAGCGGGGGTCACCGTACGCGGCGCTGTGGTGAGTGCCGGGCGGATTATTTGCGGCAATCATGCGGTGATCGATGGCCCGCTGATCTCGGAGCAAGCGGTGTTGATCGGCCATGGTGCACGGATTGGATCGCTATCTCATCCGACCTCGATCAGTGCGCCTGTCATCAAACTCTATGCTCACAATACGATTGCCTACGGAACGGTATGGGCACGGGAGCGTGGCGTGGTGGTCAATCGTGGTACGAACAAGGCGGCGTTATGAACACCGTTCAACCAGGTCGGCTTGCCTGTATTGCTGGTGCATTCACGCTGGCATTGCCGTTACTGTCGGTGGCGATTGCGCCCGTTGATCGGTCTCTTTCACTGGACGGATATCAACGCGAAGATGGTGCCATTACGTTAAAGCGTGACACCGCATTTGTGGACCCTTACTTCGCTACCAAAGCACTGCTGCTGGCCGTGCAACACGGGCTGGACATGCGCGAGATTACCCAAAAATGGATAGCCTGGCTGTTGCCCCGTCAACTTCCTGATGGTCGTTTCATGCGCTATTGCAGATATGAACTGGCTGCACAATGGCTCGCTTGCAAGGATGCTGATGCAGACGACGCGATGATGGCAATGTGGGTGGCACTGCTGGCCGAGGCGACGCCGGGCGAAATGCCTGTGGCGCTGCAAAACAGTATGGATCGTGCACTCACGCGGCTGGAGTCGCTGCGGGTAGCCGACGGCGTCACAGGCACTGGTGTCTATACGATTTCCTCGACCAATTCTGCAGCGCTGTTGATGGATAACGTAGAGATCTACGAAGGCTACAGCGCCTTGTCCAGATACTTTGCAGCGCACGGCCCGCTCTGGCGCGCAAAAGCTTATACCGTACGGGCGATGGCCGTGGCCGACGCGATTGAGCGGGTTTTTTGGGACCCGGTGTCAGAGCGCTATCGGATTACGACGCAAGTCAGACAGAGCGATGATTTTTATCCGGATCAGGTGGCGCAACTGTATCCCTTGCTGGGTGGATTGCCGGATATCTGCGGTGAGCGCCGCTCTTCCCGCTCTTCCTATCACGCATGGATGGCGCGCAATAAAGCGCCTTGGTTAACGCTGACGGCGGACTATTTTCCGTGGGGTTTAGTGGCCATTGCGGCACTTCATATGGATGACAAGCCCACCGCACTGAGTTGGGTTGAGAGCGCAAGTGGGTTGCGTGCCGGGCCGCGTTGGAATGTTCTCGAAGAAGTAACGTATGTGATTTTGCGTCCGTCTTCATGGTGCTTGGAAAGGTCATTATGTTAAAGCGTCTCTGGACGACAGCAGTCGTGTTGGTGTTGTTGGCTTTGATAGCTCTGGCGGTGGTGCGTCACTTTCAAGCGCACGAAGGAGCCATAGATACGATTGCCTTTTTGATTGAGGATGATGTGCCGTTGACGGATGTAGGCGTGCGGGCATGGAAGGATGCGGCGCTGGAAGAGGGGGTGCATCTTGAACCAGTGCATGCCGGGGAATTTTTACAACCGTCGATCTTTCACCGTGTGCGATTGGAGGGCGGGTATGCCGGGGTGATTGTGCCCGACGCCATGCATCGGAAGATGAGCGTGGTGCTCATCGATACCCTTTCTGAATATGTGCGCAACGGTGGCAAGCTGATGCTGACCTTTGATGCCGGTACGCTCAATTTAAAAGGTGGGGCGGTGCCGGAGCGGGCCAGATTGTCGGCCTTGGCCGGTGTTGAGTACGCATTGTATAAAAAACTGGGCGACGACACGCTGGTGGTGGGTTCTGCGATTAGCACGCCGGATGTATTGAATGCGCTCAATATTCCCCCGGGAAAATATGCTGACGTCCCCATCGACCTTGCCAGCGTGGATTCGATTGCTTCGCGCCGCAAGGTCGGTCTGGACGTGACGAAAGAAGTGGTGATTTCCTCGTATAGCTATGATCGACTGGAATACGGCCATTTCGTTACCGAAGGCGTGTTTGAGGGGCGCACCTTGATGGTCTCAGACAGCGGCGATCTGTTGGCGGGTGTGCACCCGTTTGGCGCGGGAAAAGTCTTGTTTGTGAATTTCCCTCTGACCTATCTGAAGCTGCGTACCGATGGCGCGCCCTTGCATGGTTTCTTGAATTATTTTGCCCGTACCATTTTGCAGCTCCCTGTCATGGGCAATACGCCGGACGGGATTGGCGGCCTGGTTATGAACTGGCATATCGATTCAAAGTTGGCGCTTCCAGGCATTGCGAAAATGGTCGATTTAGGTTTTTTTGAGCAGGGGCCTTATTCCATCGACATCACCGCAGGGCCGGATACGAATACGTTTGGCGACCATGTCGGGCTCGATGTGGTGAATAATCCTGAGATACAGAAATGGATGAAATTATTCGTCGCACGCGGTGATGAAGTCGGTAGTCACGGTGGCTGGATTCATAATTATTTTGGCGAACATATCAGCGATTCCAATGAGAAAGATTTCGCCAAATATATTGCGCTCAATAACGACGCCATTTCAACCGTCACGGGTAAACCGATACGCGAATATTCAGCGCCCTTAGGAAATCATCCTGCCTGGGTCAGTCGTTGGCTGGAGGCGCACGGTGTGCATTCGCATTACTACACCGGCAATGTTGGTCAGGGACCAACCCGTTCGTATATCAATGGCGAACGTCTGGGCAAAACAATCTGGACATTTCCGGTATTAGTGCGCGGAGAAATTGCGACCTTTGAAGAGGCTGCACGGGACCCGGCAGTGAGCCAGAAGGATTTCGGCATTTGGCTCAATGAGATCAGCGACTTTACCCAGGATCAGGCGCTCATACGGCTGGTGTATTTTCATCCGCCGGGCGTGGCGCTCTACAGTGATGCGGCCCGGGCATGGATGACCCACACCCGGGAAATGCTCTCGCATGGACAATTTCGCTGGTACACCATGACCCGGATTGCTGACTTTCTTGATCAGCGTGAGTTAGTCCAATGGGATTTTGCTGAAGACCGCAAACACATGCTGATTTTCAGCGCGACGCATCCGGACAATCTGAATGAACAAACCTGGCGATTTTCTAAGGCGCGCTATACCGAGCCGATCATCGATGCTGGGATGGGAAGCGTGCGCAGCGCCGCAACTGAATGGATTATCGTGGCCGGCAACGGCAAGCAACTTAAGGCACATCTGTTTTATCGAGCACAGGGAGAAATAAAATGAATCCTTCGATCTTGTTATGTATGGGCACGCGGCCTGAAATCATCAAAATGGCGCCGGTGTATCGGGCGTTAAAAGCGTCGGCATTGCCGGTCAAGTTATTGCATACCGGCCAGCATCATGAAATGGCATGGCCCTTATACAAATTTTTCAATATGTTGCCGGATTATTTTTTAAAACTGGAGCGCAGCTCTGCTTCACTGGCCTATTTAAACGGCCTGTTAATTGAAGAAATCGATGCGGTGTTAGAGAAAAATTCGCCCATCGCGGTATTGGTCCACGGCGACACATCGAGTGCGCTGGCGGCGACGATGGCAGCTTTTTATCACCAGATTCCGGTTGGTCATGTCGAGGCGGGCTTACGTAGCGGGTCGATGTATGACCCATTTCCAGAGGAAAAAAATCGTGAATTGATCGGCCGGATCGCCACCTGGCATTTTGCGCCTACCCCGATTGCGCAAGCGAGTCTTTTGCGGGAAGGTCTGGCAAGTAAAACAATCCATTGTGTCGGCAATACCATTGTTGATGCCACGTTGTGGGGTATCGACTATATCGACAAGTTGCCAGCGCAAGGCGTGGCTGTGCTACCGCAGTGTTTGCAGGGATTGCCGGATGTGTTATCGAAGACAAATACACGCTTGATGTTGGTCACCGCGCATCGCCGGGAAAACTGGGGGAAAGGTATTGCATCGATCGCCACAGCGGTGCGCGAGGCGCTGGAAAACGACGCAACATTGTGCGCGGTCTGGCCGGTGCATGCGAACCCTATCGTACAAAATACAGTGCATCAGATCTTTGCCGACGTTAGCCCTGATGTTGCAAAACGCTTGTTTCTGACTGAGCCGTTGAACTATCCGGCGTTACTGTGGATTATGAAAAGGGCCTGGCTCATCCTGACCGATTCGGGCGGCATTCAGGAGGAGGCCATGGTGCTGCACGTTCCGGTTTTTGTCTTGCGAGACACCACGGAACGGCCGGAATTGATTGCCGCTGGCGGCGGCATTATGGTGGGAACAGACCCCGTTATCATCACCGAAAAACTCAATTGGTTGCGTGCCGATGAGGCGAGTCGACGCAACATGTGCGATGTGAAAAATCCGTTTGGTGACGGTCACGCCGCTACGCATATTAGCGATATTCTTTTGCAAAGTATCACCGTCGGAGAGGCGCAAAGGAGGGGCGATGTAGAAAGTAAACCCTGCGCTATGGTGTCGATGGGAAGCGAGCGTGCAGCGTGATATCCGCATACAAAGAAGCACAAAAGTTGGTGATGGTGCTGGCGATCACCGGTGTAATGCTGGCTGTTGAGATGGATGCCGATGCGTTTGCGACTGCGCCGCCCTCCAATGATATAAACGATGTGTATCCCGGATTCGATGCCGCGCCCCTACTAACGGAGAAAGCACCGATACCAGTACGTAAAAAACATCGGAAAGCCCCATTGATGGCACGCTCTGAGAATGCCGTTGCAGTGGCCACAGTTGTCAGTGAAGTTGAAACGGCTGCGCCGCCAGCCACGGAGATGACGCCTGTGATGCAGGAAAATGCGAACGGCACGTTTGCGCTACCGGAAAAGGTGGGCTTGCAGGATGGCAATGCGATAGAAACGATGCCTATTCTTGCGTCCGATATACCGGCGCAAGCGCCATCGCCACCGCCCGCAAAAGGTTTTATCGAGGCGGGTGCTCAGCATTATGTGTTGACCGGGCATGAACCATCGTGGGAGGGCGAATATGTACGCGGCGCGTGGGTCCAGAATGCAGACAATGTGTGGAATTACGAGTTGGTCAATGCGCGGCGATTTGGTGATGGCGGGACTTTTTATAGTGGCGGCTTGACGCATACCTTCAACGAAGATTGGTACGGCGCGTTAGCACTAGGATCAAGTTCAGGCGGGATATTCTGGCCGCGAGAGCGGGTTGATGTGTTCTTGCATGTCAAATTACTCGAACAGAAAAATCTTGTCGCCAACATCGGCTATACGCATTACCAGGCAAAAGATGCGCACCATGATCAGATTCTTCATGTGGGTGCGGACTATTATTTTGAGATGCCATTGATCGTATCGGCGGAATTCATTCTCAATAACAGTTCGCCAGGCAATGTGAATGCGGGGTACGGTTTTTTGACCGCGGCCTATGGTCATGAGAAAGAGTCTTATCTGACGCTCAGACTAGGGCATGGCAAAGAAGCCTATCAATTGCTTGGCGACGCGCAAGTAATTGCCGGCTTTAACAGCAGTGTCGCGACCATTACTTACCGTAAATGGATAGGCAGAGATTGGGGCTTTAACCTTGTGGGCGAGTATTACAAGAACCCTATTTACAAGCGTCGTGGGATTGAGATCGGTATTTTTAAGGATTTTTAAGGAGTGATCTGAGAGGCGATAGTTATGAAACAACGCATGTATTTTTCATCAGAACATAGGCGCTGGCTTGGTCATCGTGGCGATCAAATCAGAATGCACCGGTCTTTGCGGGCCTTGTCATTTCCTAACAGTCGCTGGCTTGAAGTCGTGATGCTGCCGTTGGGATTGAATGCGCTGACGTTGTATTTATTGCCTGATCTAACTGACTTCTGGTCGGATTTCTTATCGTTTTGGTTAGTGCGATTAGATCTTCCGGGCGCGATATCCGTGACATTTGAATTTAGTGTGCGGGAGAAAATGATCGCGATTCCGGCGCTGCATCTTGCCGGTGCGATTCCTTCTGCTAGTGGTTGGCTGCTCCATGTTGCGGTGACCCTGTTTGTTCTGGCACTGTCGTTCTGGTTGCCTGTGAGCGCTATGCCATACCGTTATTTATTACGTGTTTTGGTACTTGTTCATAGCACCTCATTATTATATTTTGGGGTTGCACCGGCATCATTTCCCTACGATCTGGAGACTTATTCCCGCGATGCCTTCATCATGATGATGGTGTTTTTGTTCATTATTCCTTGGATTTTGGCGTTTTCTTATTACGTTTATGCATTTTCGGTGGCAAAAAAAATTGGCTTTACGTTGCTGATGATGTTGTATTTTTGTGTTTTCGGGCCGACACAGCTGCTGGTTCACGCTATTTTTTTGCATAGTTTGTCCGTCTTAATGCTGCCATTACTTTATCTGGTGTTTGGCGCATTTCTTAACGTGATGCTGTTTATGGCGTTTTATTCCTGGGCTATGAGCGATTAGCTTTTCAGACGTAGGGCAATGCAGTACGAAGGTTCCTCACCACTTGTAAGAGGCCCTTGATGAATTGACGCAATTGTTGCTCGTCGGGGACGCTTCCTTTTAATTGCAAGTGACGGCATAGCTGCTCGGCTAATTGGGCCAGACTTTCCTCCTCGACGACCAATAATGCGCCCTTGAGTCGGTGTAAGCGTCCGCCCATTGTCCCGATATCGCTAGCCTGAAACGCATGCAGTAACGCCCATAGATCATCGCGGTAAGTATCGAGAAAAATCATCGCAATATCGGCATCGACAGTGGCATTCTGTAACGCGATAGCGTTGACGTTGGTGGCAGCAATGGACACTTCAACATCCGGCAGGGGGGCCGGTAGCGTGGATTTCTTCTTCACAGGTATGTCGCTTGATGCATAGCGTTCCAGAGCGGTTTTGAGGTTGATGAGCGACACCGGCTTGTTCAACAGGATATCGATTTCAGGAAGAATGTTGGCGATGCGTTCATTAATGACGCTAGCGGTGATGACGATAATGGGGATGGATAGTCCGCATCGGCGTAGCGACAAAATAAGCTCGTCGCCGCTCATCAGAGGCAGACTCATATCGGTCATGATCAGATCGTATTCTGAACCGGTTGGGGCCGATGTTGCGCGGTCAAGCGCCAGGGTGCCGTTATTAACAAAATCGACATTGCTATATCCCAAAGCAAACATTTGTTTTTCCAGTAGCTTTTTGCAGACCGGATCATCTTCCACTGCGAGTACGCGTAAGGATGTCGGTGCGTTGATCGCGTTTGATTGCAATGATGCTGATGGTGGGGTAACTGAGGACAAAGCTGTGCAGGCAGCGTCGGTTCTCTGCGTTCGCTCGGGGGTATTGGATTCTGACTGGAGTGGCCCGGTGGTGGTGTGAATGGCTAACAATAGTTTTACCTGGACGATGGTGCCGGACCCATATTCACTTTGAATGGTGATTTTCCCTTTCATCGCTTCGGCTAATTGCTCGCAAAGCGACAATCCGAGCCCGGTGCCACCGAATTCGTGTGCGATCGAGGGATTGGCTTGACTGAAGGGTTTAAACAAGCGTTTTTGATCTTGTACTGCTATGCCGACACCTGAGTCTCGTATGGCTATTTGTAATGCATAACCAGCCGCTTCTGCGGCCCCGAACACATCCAGAGCGACCCAACCCCGATCCGTAAATTTCACCGCATTCGATAGCAGATTATTTAAAATTTGCATAATTCGTCCGGTGTCGCCAATGAGTATGTCTGGAACAGTCGGCGCTATCTGGCATTTGAAAGCTATCGATTTTCCCTCAATGGCGGGCATCCATAAACGGGTGCATTGTGTGATCGTTTCGCGGATGTTGAATGGCGCATTGTCAAGCGATAGCTGACCTGCCTCTATTTTAGAAATATCGAGAATGTCATTAATAATTCTAAGAAGAGATTGAAACGAATTTCGGATGGTTTGCACCAGTTCGCGCTCGGCAGGTGGCAGGGCTGCCATTTCCAGCAATTCCAGATTCCCCGTTGCGCCGTGTAAGGGCGTGCGTATTTCATGGCTGATTAATGCCAGAAACATCGATTTTTCTTTATTTGCTTCATCGGCTTCGATCTTTGCCTGCACCAGTGCACGTTCGGCATATTTTTGTGATGTGATGTCGCTCAGGCAACACAGAAGAACATCATTGCGCAAATAACGTGTACGTGTGAAGGCCGCCAGGGCATAACTGAATTTTCCTTCGGTGCCAGGTAGTTTCAATTCGACATGGACGATGGACTCATCGATATCAGGTGACTGCGGATTGTCAGCCTCACTGATATTTTTATAACATGTCATTAAGCGTTGATATAACGGTTCTATATCTCCGGATGGGCAATGCTGATTGGCCACCACGCGTGCTTGTACATTGTCGAGTAAGAGTTCTCCGGTACGATAATTGAGCACGAAAAATCCTAGCGGCGCGACTCCCATCATTGCTCGATTAAAAGCTTCGCTATCCTGGACGCGTAATGCTTCGCGGAAGACGGGAAAAAATATCACGCGATTGAATAGAATTACCACCGTCCATAAAATCAGGCTCAGCAGCAATGCCAGCCCTGCAGTGAACAAAATCTTGCCCTGAAGAACACTCCATAACATGGCCCAGTCAAATGTATACAGCAGGGTCCAGCCTGTTTCTCTGACCGGATGGCTTAAGGCGATGAGCGTGATGTTGCCGGAAAATATTGTATTGAGAGAATTGCTATATTTTTCAGGGGGCGGCTGTACATTTTGTCGTAGAAGTGTTTTTTTTGCGATGTCGCCCGCGACCTTACCCGAGAGTATGGTCCCATTGGACGCAATGACAGCAAAGCCAGCTGTCATTGGCTGGACTAAAAAATAATCGTCGAATTGATTGACGGGAACACTGATGACAATGACAGAAAAAATGTCATCGTCATGCAACACGACCGCAGCCCGGCTAATAACGCGTGTACCGGTCAGCTTGTCTATGTAAGGAGGAATCCAGATAGTTTTTCCGCCGCGTAATTGTTCTTTTGGTATCGTTCGTAGTACTACCTCTATGGGTTCCACTGCTTCGACAATGGCGGCTGTGCGGTCGGTGGGATTTTCCCGGGGTGGTAAATTTATATCGATATTCTGTGGCGAATGCAGACCGAGAAACGTTTTCTGTTTGTCATAAAACATCAGGTACGCGCTCTGTTTTTTCGGTGACTTACTTAGGGCAGTACTGAGCACAACATCGTGGAACTGGGTGCGCAGGTTACCTAAGGCATACGCATTGTCGGTGGCTGTCAAGATCGTTGTGATGGTGATACCGGTTTGTGAAATCGTTTGCGGGGCCATGGGATTGCCCCGTACATCCATCTTTGGATTGACAGTACCAGTTAGCCTGGCTTCAGACACCAGACTGGGTAAGCGGTGCTTACCCAAAAGCTCTTGCCTTGCAATTGTTTGCCGCATTTTGGCATTCGCGGCAATGACTTTGCTTTCGACCTGACGTTGTTCACTATTGAATAAGAGGCGTTGTGTATGGATGAAATTTTCTGCATACATTGCCACCGCAATGATGGCGGCGCACAGTGCCACGACAGTAAACAATGTGGCGCCGCTATACAGTATCCATCGATGGTATTGCCCCAACAGTTTGATCGGACTATTTCGGCAGGATGGCCAGTGTGGTGCAAAACGTGTCGAGAACGGTTTCCCTTGAGCGGGTTTGATCATTGCGAAGTAATGGAAGATACAAGTTGCTCATTACTTAACATATGAAAAAATTCGATATTACTTTTAGTTCCGAGTTTTTTCATCAGCAATTGCTTATGTGCACTGACCGTTTTAACACTACGATTGGTCAGATCGGCAATGTCAGTGAGACTCAGGCCACGTTGCAGCAGACGTATCGTTTCAATTTCTTTCGGTGTAAATGTAACGCGACCAACGGAGGGTGATCGTTCGTTTCTACCCAGAGCGAGAAGATTCTTGAGCATGTCCTGAGTGGTCGCGGTATCGGTAAACTTATTGCCGGAGCGGACTTCATGAACGGCATTGATGACATTGCGCATATCGCTATTTTTACGCACAAAACCGTACACGCCACATTCCAGCGTATTACGGGCAGTTCCCAAATCATCGCGTGCTGAGAGCACAATTATTTTAAGAGGAGGGTAGGTATGCCGGATTTTTTTTAACATAGGCAAACCGTCTGGAAGAACGTCTCCATAGAAGGAGTAATCGCAAATAAGAATGTCGCAGACGTGCGCCTCCAGCGCTTTGTAGGTTTCCGCAACTGTTTGAGCGGTGGCAACAATACGAATATTTTTAATGGTTCCTAATATCTTTTCAACGCCATGGAGCAGAATCGGGTGATCGTCTGCGATGATAATGTGACAAATTTCGTTGAGGTGGCTATTTTCCATAGGATGCCGGTTTTCGGTCATTTTGATCTCCATGTTCTCTATTCGCAAAAAAATAAGACAGTTATCAATCGAGCATTTATATGTCTGTCATCACACTATGGCCGAATAGAATTATCCCAATATCAGGAGAAAAATGAGTTAGGAGACATCTTTACTTGCGATGGATATATCTATGTATTTTGTAGAATATTCTTGTGTGCATATTTTTCTAAGACTTTTCTATACGGCCTTGTCGACAACAAGAGATGGCCAGTGAAAAATTGATGCTCAGTACTAATATTGGTTGCTAATAAGTGATTAAAGCGCCATACCAGCGATGACGCGATAAAGTTCAGAGTCGTTAGTGATGCTCAACTTTTCCATCGCACGCAACTTGTGTGCACTGACAGTTTTGATACTCAGGTTCATACGCTGGGCGATATCGGTCAAGCGGCAGCCTTTACCCATCTGTCGCAATACTTCTAACTCTTTTGGACTAATCACGGTTTCGCTCGGATTACGATGCAGCATATTTTTCAATAAATGGTGCTCCACAAACGTATCCCCGCTCAGTACTGCATTGATCGCTTGCGATAAGACTTCTACGTCGGCACTTTTACTGATATAGCCGTTTGAGCCAGCCTCAAGCGCTGCGCGGATGATGATCGGCGAGTGATGCAGCGACACCGTCAAAATGGCAGTGCTGTAATTCTTGCGGATGTACTTAATCAGGCTTTGACCATCCAGTGTGTTGAGCCGATTAGGATCATTGTTATCTATTTGCAATGAGTAATCCATCACCAGCAAATCGGGCTTGTAGTCTTTGAGTACCGCAAATAGTTCTTTAGGCGACGCAACATCGGCAATGACCTTATATGGTCCCGGCTCGGCGCTTAAGGCTGGATGGGGCGCACCTTTGGATTGCAGATTATTGATGATGGAGACCAGGCCTTTACGAACAAGGATGGAATCTTCGACGACAACGATATTGATAGGCATAAGGAAAAATCTCCGGTCATTTAGATGGTCTGCAGAACGTCTTCATCGAGGCTCCACGCCGGATTATCCGAAGGGAGAATAAAGTACTGTGCGATAAGGATGGGTCCTGACTTGCTGAAACGAAGAATATTCTTAACGGCAATGGGAGGAAATGGGATTTATCCCAAAGATGGCGATGGCTAAAAAAATAGGGCGACACAATGTCGCCCTATTTTTTGCATTCATGACTGAATACGGGTCATTACGGTGGACTTACTTCAGATCAAATTGCGCTTTCAACCACATTGTACGACCAGGTTCATTAATACGACTGGTTTGTATGTAGCCCGGTAATGCTGTGCCGCTACGACTTAAATGCTCGGCATACACTTTGTTGGTCAGATTATCGATCCCGGTGGAAATGAGTAAGCCCTTGCGCGGTTTCCACCCCGCATTGATTGAAAATATCGTAAATCCTGCACTAGCACCTAAATCTTGCCCGGCGATATTACCTTTGTTGATATCGAAACGATGTTGCGCGGCGACGGTGCGTACCATGGATGCCACCGACCAGGTTTGATTGTCAAAGATCAGGCCGAGTTTAGTTTCCAGTGGCGGCATTTGCGCCAGCGGTGTGTTATCAGAACGATTATTACCGCGTACATAGTTGATGGAGCCATCGAGTTTCCACAATTTATTTAATGCATACGTGGCGCCGATTTCACCACCCCATGTTGTGGCTGCAATGTTGCGTGCGATGGTGGCGTTGGTGTTGACGCCATTGTTCACACCTGACTGAATCAGAATGAAATCCTTAACGTGACTAAGGAAACCGGATGCAGTCAGATTCAAAGGACCGTCTTGATATAAAACTCCGATATCAAGCTGCGTAGTTTTTTCTGGTTTTATACCGAAAGCGCTGCTACTGGCAGCGCCTTGTTTTGCAATCATCTCCCAGTAATCGGGAAACCGCTCGGCAATCCCGATACCCACGTAGAGCGTCATCGGCAGTGCCGCAAGATCGTATTCGTAACGAGTAAAGCCGCTAATGAGTGTGTCATTTCTGCGCGTCGCCACGTCTGACGGTGCGCTGGCTTTACGTAAATCAGCGGCATGCCAGAAATCGGTTCGCAAGCCAGAAATGATCCGTCCATTTTCTTGTTCGCCAAGATGTTGGGTCAATTCGCCAAATACACCTATATTCCGAAATTGTGCATTCTCCACACGCGGGTTATCCCGATAGGACACCGCATCGGGGCGCATCCCCATGCCCATACGCGAACTGTGCAGATTGCTTTGTGTATCGAAACCCGTCACCAGCTCGGTGGTATCAGAGAGGTTCAATGTGATGGCCGCGCGTCCACCTTCGGTGGTGCGATCCGGGTTCATCGCTCTTAGCATCGTGTTGGCAGCTGGCGTGCGTACGCTGTAATTGTCCATGACGTGGTCGATGTAATTGCGATAAATTTGCGCCTCTACTTTTTTAATCATCGGAGACAGATTGTTTTGTTGAAATTTTAATCCGACAGTCGATCGGGCAAAGCTGGCACCATCCATTCCACGGTCGGCATAGGCAGCCTGACCATCGCTTTTTTCTACCGATAGCTCGAGCAGAGTGTTGTCGTCAGGCGTCCATCCAAAAGCGGCACGGCTGCTCCAGCGGGTGTAGGACGAATGCACAGAATTGCCATTACCGTCGCGATAGTCATCGGAATGCGCACGCGTGGCTCCGGCATCCACATAAAAATCGGACCAGCTATAGCGGGCGCTGGCAACTTCATCATGACGCCCAAAACTACCTGCAAGCACGCTGGTATTGAATATTAGTCCGGGCGTTGCACGACGCGTACTGCGTTCGAACAGCACGGTTCCCGCAGAACTGCCGGGACCATACAGTACGGTTTGCGGGCCTTTGATGACGGTGATGGCGTCGTATTGAGAAGGGAATATATACGCCGTTGGCGGGTCCATACGACCACCGCATCCACCCAATATTTGCTGTCCATCCATCGCAATATTCAAGCGCGAACCTGCCATACCGCGCAATACCGGATCGCCATCGGTACCGCCTTTACGGATGACGGAGAAACCGGGAATGGTTTTTAGATAGTCTGCGCCATCCTGTGCAGGAACCGGTTGGCGCGGTGCCTTGGGATCCGTGATGACAGTCAGTGGCGATGACATCTGCGGAGCGGTAATCACCACTTCCGGGAGGGGAACGTTTTGTTCCAGAACAGGGGTATTTTCTGGCGGCTGCGCCTGAACATGATGAGAAAACAGGACAGAGAGAACCAGGCCGGTTGGCGTGATCTTGAAAAACATCGTCATAGGAAATGAAGGGGGTTATTACGGCAATCAGGGGCATGCCCGCAGACAGTGCTGGTATCGCTACGCTGTCAGCGTTAAGCATGCCGTGTGATTGACCTGGGGTTGATTATTTAAAAATAGAAACCGCGTAGGCCTAGTCTGAAAATACCTGTTTCAGCGTTTCAATTTTTAGCGAGGTTTGCTACGGTTAAGAGGCAAATACAACATCGATCTGTTTATATATTCGAAGGTAGTTTGCTAAGAGAGATTTTGGTTGTTTACGTTCAATATATATTTTTGGAAACGCTCAAATTACGCAAGAATATTCTTGATTTTCATAAGAAAAATCTCGGATTTGTCGAATTGGGAATGATGATCTATCTATCGAAAGCCGGGCCGAATACAATTAGCGCCGCTTCTGACTTGGAGGCACTCGCGTGTCGGGTTGAGTGTTGTTTACAAGGGCCGCCGGGAGCTTTTTTGTGGGAGATGAATGCTTGAGAAAATCCACGTCATGTGGCTGCTTGGTATATCCGCATTTATTTCTGGATTCGGTGCACGCTTTTCAGAACATCTACATTCCGTCGATTGAAAACGACAATGACCGTTTTCATTTTTATAGTCATCCGCATACCGCTAAGGCAGTACCGACGAACCTTTCTCATTGACGCCGTCGAATACGCTCGTGTCAACGAAAGGTATGTGTACGAACAACACAGAACCTTCTTGCATGTGCTGGCATCTTTGGGATAAACCCCATTCTTGTATGAAGACATTTCTGTAAAACTTCGTCATCTCATTTCAAACAGAGCAAAAAAAGTCCGGTGTATAGCCGCATCAGGAATCATTGTTCACATCATCAGGAGTTGTTAATTATGCGTATCAATCCTCTCATTATCGCAACAGCAGTGACCGCAATTTCTTTACTCGTTTCGACAGCACCTGCAACAGCATCTGGCTCACCACAAGCACAACAAGCGCAACCAACCGCAGGTGGGCAGGCATCGGATTACGGACTGTTTGAAAATATTCGCAGCACTTTTGCACGTCAGGCAATCACGCCACAAAACGAGAATATGGCGAAACCAAATCTGTTTGATAGCTTGCCTTTAGAAAAAGCGATCAAGCAAGTAAAAGGTAACGGCAAGCGTCACATCGCTGTTTTCTCAGATCCGAATTGTAGTTATTGCAAATATTTAGAAGCGGATCTGGCGAAGCTCGATAACGTGACTGTGTACACCTTTATTTTCCCGTTTTTGTCCAAAAAATCAGAAGAACAAACCAGCGACATTCTTTGTTCTAAAAACCCTGCCAGCGCCTGGAAAAGCTGGATGCTGGATGGTAAATCGCCTGACAAAAATCCATTTTGCATGCCTAAAGTCAATGACTTGCTAGAGATCGGCCGTAGCGTTGGCATTACCGGCACACCAGCGATGATCTTTGGTAACGGGAAACGGGTTAACGGCTTTATTCGCGCTGATGCTATTGAGAAAACGTTCAATTAAGCAACGCATCAATCACGTCAACAAATGCGGCTTCTTTTGCCGCCACTCTCTTGGCTTAACCGCCTGAACATTATTTAAGGAAATGCAGATGATGCACGTCAAACACACTTCACAACGCGGTTTTACTTTGCTTGAGCTACTCGTCGTTCTGCTCATTACTGCGCTTTTGGCTGGGTATGTCGGTCCTAAGCTATTCGGAAAAATTGAGCAGGCAAAAGAAAGTGCGGCCGCCGCGCAAATGAAAACCCTGGCCGACGTGCTCGGTCAGTATCGACTCGATACCGGCAGCTATCCGACAGAAGAGCAGGGCCTAGAAGCACTCATCGTACAACCGGCCGGGGAAGACAGATGGAAAGGCCCGTACCTTAACAGCGAACTACCTAAAGACCCTTGGGATAACCCGTACGTGTGGCATAACCCGGCGCGCGAAGCTGACGCTGGATATGACGTTGAGATTTTATCGTTGGGTGCGGATGGTCAGCTGGGAGGTACGGGTAAAAACAAGGTAATCAAGAGAGGTTTTTAAATCATGAAAAAGTCATTAGCCGCCCTTACTTTTTGCATTGCGGCGCTGGCCCCGGTAGTCGCCAATGCGGCCTGCTGGGATGAGGCCGGGGCACGCTACAACATTGATCCGATTTTGCTGCAAGCCATAGCGCATGTTGAGTCCGGCATGAATGTTGACGCCCGCAATTACAACAACAATGGCACGTACGACGTTGGCCTGATGCAAATTAATAAGCTGCATTTTCCACGGCTGGCTCCCTTCGGTATTACCGAAAAAATTCTGGTTGCCGAGCCTTGTACCTCAGTCATGGTTGGAGCATGGATTCTGGCGGAGTTTGTGCAGCGTGTTGGTTATAACTGGCATGCCGTCGGTGCCTACAACGCAGGTGTTGGCGACAACCGCAAGAGTGCGCGCAGCCGGTATATCAAAAAAGTCGCAAAACAGTATGAGATTTTAAAGCAGCAGCAGGATATGAAAATTCAGCAACCTCAGCCGGGGAAGATCAGACCGGTCAATTTATCAACTACGGCTAAGCAATGAAACAGTTCGAAGTATTCATTTTGCGTGATGGGCACGCACAGCATCAATTGATACAAGCGACCGACCCTGCGGACGCCCGTAAGCAAGGCGCTAAGCAGGGTCAGGTTCTGCGCGTAAAAGAAGTAAAGCAACGCGCAAAACGTCGCAGCAAATTTTTGCTGGGCTTGTTCATCCAGGAGTTGATCGCGTTGCTTGATGCCGGTCTGGCATTGGTAGAGGCCATTGAAGCCCTGGCCGAAAAATCGACCAACCCGGACCACAAGGAAGTATTAGACGGATTGTTGACATTTTTGTATCAGGGACAACCGCTGTCGCAGGCAATGGAGCAACAGAGCGAGATTTTTCCAACGCTGCTCATTGCCAGCGTGGCGTCCTCAGAGCATAGCGGTCAACTGCCGCAAGCCTTGCGCCGGTTTCATCATTACGAAGTACAGATTGCGAATTTAAAGAAGAAGGTAGGGAGCGCCTTGATGTACCCACTCATTGTGGTAGCCGTCGGCGCATTGATTTTAGGATTTTTAGTGGTGTTTGTGATCCCACGCTTTGCCACTGTTTTTAGCGGTATGAAAGACCTCAACGGTACCGCGCAACTCATGGTGTGGTGGGCAGGATTATTAGCACAGCGCGGTGGCGAGTTGTTGATAGGGTTGGCAGCGGGTGTGAGCGCCATCATCATGGCCCTGCGCACGGCAACCGTCAAAGCGGCGTTATGGAAAATAGTGTGGAGCATCAAGAGCCTCCATGAACAACGGGTTTTATTTGTTCTGGCACGGTTTTACCGGACCTTTGGTTTATTACTGCTAGGCGGGATGCAAGTGGTTGATGCGTTGAAATTAACCGGAAAGTTACTTCCGGCTGATCGTCAGGCTGATCTGCAACAAGTATTGCAGCATGTGCAGGAAGGTCGTGGCGTAGCTGGTGCCTTAGTAGACGCCAATCTGACCACGCCGGTTGCTGCACGATTGCTGCGCGTTGGTGAAAAAAGCGGCGATCTGGCCGGTATGTGCGAACGTATCGCGCAATTTCATGACGAGGCCTTAGCTCGTGCAATTGAAGTATTTAGTAAAGTATTCGAGCCGATTTTGATGCTCATCGTTGGTGGTCTTATCGGGGTCATTGTCTTTTTACTGTATATGCCGATTTTTGAGTTGGCGGGGAGTGTTTCATGATGCATCAGATGACTATGGAGAGACCAGACTGGCTGTCAGGCTCGACCGCGCAAAACGGTAACAGCGTGATAGAAGATGAACTCAATACGCATCCAGAGATGCTGGAAACGATTGCGGCATTAATTGGCCTGCATTCCATCCCGGCCGCAACAGTGCTGGCGGCGGTCTGCGATTTCGAGATTATGCCGTTGGCAGTGGTATTGGAAAAACAGATTTTACCGATTCGTGTAGAGGGTGTTTTATATCTGGTCATGGGACGTCCAGGATCAATCCCTGCACGTAACTGGACACAACGCCTGTGTGAAGAACACGCGGCGGTACTGGCCATCACCATTCCCGATGCGGTCACGCAACGACTCGAGTTGATCGAGGCGCAGGAGCGGGCGATCGATCAGTTTCAGCAAGAGCAATCAGTGCGTCAAACCGATGACGTCGTCGAAATTTCATTGAGCACAATTTCACAAGATGAAAGTCCTGTCGTAAAGCTGCTCAACTCAACCCTGTTTGATGCATTACAGTCACGCGCCAGCGATATCCATCTTGAAAGTGTGGATGATGGTTTAGTCGTCAAATATCGTATCGACGGCGTATTGCAACCCATCACGCAAGCACAAGGCAGTGATTTTGCCGAACAGACGATCTCGCGTATCAAAGTGCTGGGCGGGATGGATATCGGCGAGCGCCGGATTCCGCAGGATGGCCGATTCAAGGCTTGCATCCAGTCACGCAATATCGATTTTCGTGTCTCGGTGATGCCGAGTATTCATGGTGAAGATGCAGTCCTGCGTGTACTCGATAAATCCAGCCAAAATCAAGCGATCAAGCTCGAGACGCTCGGTTTCGATGACAGCACGCTTGAGCGCATTCGTAGCCTGGTCAAGACGCCGCACGGCATGGTGCTGGTTACCGGCCCTACCGGAAGCGGAAAATCAACCACGCTCTATGCCACGCTATCCGAACTCAATAGCGGCGAAGAAAAACTCATCACAATTGAAGATCCGGTCGAATATCAACTTCACGGCGTCTTGCAAATCCCTGTCAATGACAAAAAAGGTCTGACCTTTGCGAAAGGTCTGCGCTCTATTTTGCGGCACGATCCGGACATTATTCTCGTCGGTGAAATCCGCGATACGGAAACCGCCGGCATTGCGGTACAGGCTGCGCTCACAGGACATTTGGTGCTCTCGTCGGTCCATGCAAATGGTGTCTTTAGCGTGCTGGAACGCTTTCTGTATATGGGTGTTGAGCCAGCAAGTTTGCTCGAAGCGCTTAACGGCGTGGTAGCGCAACGGCTGGTACGCCGGAATTGCCCTAGCTGCGCACAACCGGTGTTGGATCCGCAACAAATATCAGCAGCAAAACACCATCTGCCCGAGTTACCTGATGTGCCTGATCTGTCTAATTTACCTAAGGCACTCGAACCACCTCTGCACCATGACACCGCCGTCGAGATCAATCTCATGGCGGGAGCCGGATGTGACGCTTGTCGCTTCACCGGTTTTCATGGACGGATTGCGTTGGCTGAAATACTCCGTTGCAGCGAGGCATTCAAGGATGCCGTCATGCAAAAAATGCCAATGCGTGGACTTAAGGCGCTGGCCAGGTCCGAAGGATTTGTATCGATGGGCGACGTAGCGATGGACGCTGTGCGGCAAGGAAAAACGACTTTACAGGAGGTGCAACGTGTCATTGCGATGGATTAAATATAGTGCCGTTATCGGTACTGAGATAGCGATACGGTTATCGGGTAGCAAGCTCGCACAAGCACAAAAAGTCGATTTTCCGTCAGCGTGGGGTGATGCGGTAGAGCGCACGGCGATTATTGAAGCGGTTATCAACGCGCTGCCACGTAGCGCATTGACCAGGCTCGACACGCTCGAGGTGGCGATTGGCTATCCCTATGCCAATAACATGATCTTGCCGTGGCAAGACGACATTCTTGTCCCGGCGGATCGACTTGCTTATGCTGAATCAATGCTCGAGCAGCAGTACGGTATCGCGCTGTCGGAATGGTATTGCGAGATTTCGCAGGAGCGTTTCGGTTGCCCGGCAATTGCCAGTGCGATCCGGCGCGATATTGTTGATGAGATCGTTGCCGCTTCCAAGCAGCAAAAACTGCGCTTGAAAAGCGTTCGCGCATTGCTCACCGATACGATCGCCAGTCACCCTGGCGCGCTGCCTGCCGACGCAGTATTCGTGGTGCGTCAGTCGGCCGGTTACGAGTTTGCGTTCCGCCAGGATGGCATGTGGCGGA
The DNA here is from genome assembly GCF_052976905.1 of Glaciimonas sp. GG7. Lineage (NCBI taxonomy): Bacteria > Pseudomonadati > Pseudomonadota > Betaproteobacteria > Burkholderiales > Oxalobacteraceae > Glaciimonas > Glaciimonas sp. GG7. Next base: position 47,543 of record NZ_JBRIIQ010000009.1, read on the forward strand.
ATGCCTTTGCGTTGCCTGGCGCAGGCCAGACAACGGAGCAATGTCTGATGTCAGCTTCAATGATGGCGAATCATTTTCCGGTCAATATTTATTTAAATGACATCGCAACGGATGACGACGCTAGTACAGCCCAGGAGAACGAACATGCAATTGTATAAACGTAGTCTCGTTCCAGTCGGTCATTTTCGTCCGGTGCTCATCGCTGCCGCGCTGGCCATCACGGTCGCAGCCGGCACCATCCTTTGGCAGGACGTCAGACTGATGCAGCAACAAACTGAGCGCCTCAATGTGCAAAGTAATCTGCTGGCCGAGTTGCAACGCAATATCGATAAAGAAAAACGTACAGCGCTGTTAGCGCAAAAAGCGATTCCCGACGGCTTTCCATCGGAAACAGCGATCTCAACGCTTAAGCGTATCGAAGCAGCATGGTCCGAGGACATTAGTCTGCTGCGCGTGCAAACGGATATGACTAAAGGTCGTATGCAATTGCAAATCAGCGCTAAATCGCGCGATGCGTTGTTCGGATTCGTCGATCGTCTTGAAGACTACTTTGGTGATGATGTGTTTTTGCAGAATCATATACAACAAGCCACTAATAACGATGAATGGCTGCTTGATGCAAGTCTGGTTCTGGGGTGGAAATGAATATGCAAAAAAAACTGACTAAGCTGACGATCCGCCTGAAATGGGAGTGGTATCGATTGGCAGGCACGCTAGGCGTGCCGGGATTGAGTGCTGGTGCGGTACTGATCGTTGCAGCTGTCGCACATCAGGCTTACGTTGCACCGTCTATTCATAAAATAGAGCAGCAATTAAAGCGTACCGCTTCGTTACAGATTGCATTGATGGAAGAAATAAAAGATAGCCGCAACAGAGTTTCTGTACCGCACTCAACTTTATCGGCAGGGCAGCAAGACGTGTTGGATCTGGCAAAAAAAATGGCCCTCGATAAGCGCGATGTGAAATATCAGCAAATACAGCGTGGAAAAAAAGATGCCGGACAAGACGGACGGATTTTAATTACCTTGCCAACTAGCGGTGAATATCCGCAATTCAGGGAGATGATGGCCGAGCTGGCGGTGTTGCCCGGGGTATGGGTTGAAACGTTTTCTTTGTCCAGAAAAACTTCATCCGATGTGATGCTCGATATTGAAATGAAATTATCCGTCACGAAAGTGGCAAGCAAGGATGCGACTAAAGACAAAAACATAGAGGTGATCAAATGAAAATTCCCCTTTATTTGCGCATCGTGCTGCCCGTGACTTTGGTCGCTTGCGGGTATGCGGCATGGTCTGATGGGACGCCAGAGAATGCATCCGTGGTGCGTGCCAAGCCAGCGAAGATCAAGACAACACGTATGACTGAGCAGACCAAAGCTCTACCAGAACTAGAAGTATCGGTGACACGTAATTTGTTCCCGAATCAAGGCCCCGATGCATACAAGCCGGCAAATGTATCAACGTCCGATAGCGATAGTTCGGAAAAAATAGTATTGCCACCGGTACCAGTTCAGGCGCCACCTTTTCCGCTGAAGGTCAGTGGCATCTGGGTGGAGGGTGCACAACGCAAGATCATCCTGACCAAGGGCGACAAAACCACCATCCTGTGTCAGGGGTGTGGCAAAAATGCAAGTCCGAAGGTCGGCGATATTCTTGAACGACATTACCGGCTCGAAAAGATTGAAAACGAACGCATCACATTTACTTATTTACCGTTGCAGCTTAAACAAATAGTCGATATCGACGTAGCTATTAGCGGAACAGGGAATTAATCATGTCAAATTTTAAACATCGCATAGTCAATAGCATTTTGATGCTAGCGTGCGCTTCGATATTTGCGGGCTGTGCAGTTCCTCGCGCCGTCGAAAATACCGAGAAACTGTCTCAACAGGGCCAGTTTGTCGAGGCCATCAACGTCTTGACCGAAGCAAAGAAAGAAAATCCCGATGATATGCGCCTCGATAGCGCACTCTACAAACAGGTCGATAAGTTAGTCGGTCGTTACTACCAGGAAGCCGAAGAAGCGCTTGCTGCCGGGGACGAAACAAAGGCCCTTGAGCGTCTCAAAACAGTGTTGGAATACGACAGCGGTAACATGCGCGGGCTTCAAACCATCGATCAGATCGATAGCCGCCAACATCAGAGAGTGTTGTTTGATGAGGCGCGTGCCATGGCCGATGACAATCCGAAGGAGGCACTGCATCTGATAGCAAAAGTGTTGGAAGAACGCCCATCCTGGACTGAGGCCATCAAACTGCGCGACACCCTGATGCGCCGCGTAGCGGAGTCTAAAACGCTGTCGCCGTCGCTTGGGGCTTCACTGCAAAAACCGGTATCGCTGACATTCCGTTCGCATAATCTGATCAGCATTTTCGATACCATTTCGCAACTTGCCGGTGTCAATTTTATTTTCGATGCCGATGTCTCGAAATCCGCCACAGCCAGTATTTCAGCGCAAAAAACGACGGCGCAAGACGCCATCAATTTGCTGCTGGCGACCAATAAGTTGCGTAAGAAAGTGTTGAATCACAACACGCTGTTGATTTATCCGGCCAACAACGTCAAAGATAAGGAATACCGCGATATGGCGGTAAAAACCTTCTTCTTTAGTCACGCGAACGCAAAAACGGTCAGTAGCGCGTTGAAAATGACCCTCAAAACCAGAGACATCCATATTGATGAACGTATCAACGCCATCGTTGTGCGCGATTCGCCAGAAACATTGGAGTTGGCGAGTCGGTTGGTGCAGGCGCTTGATCGTCCTGAGGCCGAAGTGACATTGGATATCCAGGTACTTGAAGTAACTAGTAATGATTCATTAAATCTGGGCGTGCAATATCCGGGATCGATTGGCGTTGGTATTAATGCTGGTGCAGACAAAGACCCTTCAAAGGACACTACGGCAAACAATATCCCGTTCAACCTATTGTCTTCTTTGGGCAAAAACAACACATTCGTCAACCTTGGCGACCAAAAAGGGATAACGCTGAATATGTTGCAAAAAGCGTCACATATGGAGGTGTTGGCGAATCCAAAAATCCGTGTCAAGAATGGCAAGAAAGCAAATATTCAGATCGGTCAAAAAATTCCCATCATCACTAATCTGATGACGGACGCAGGTGCGACATCAGAAAAAGTTGAAATGCTTGAAGTAGGGCTGAAATTTGAAATTTTGCCGACCATCAGTCTCGATGGCGAGATTAGCGTTGATATCGATCTGACTGTTGCCAGTTTAGGTGACTCCATAAAATCGCCAAAAAACGCCATCTACTATCGTATCAACGAACGTAAAACCAAAACAACTTTGACGGCAAAAGATAACGAAACACAAATTCTTGCTGGTCTGATTAATCGCGAAGATCGTAACTCTAAAAATGGATTACCGGGCCTTAGCCAAATGCCTTTGCTGGATCGCTTGTTCGGTACCGGTGAAAGTAGTAAGGGAAAATCTGAACTTGTATTAGTCATCACGCCGCGTATTGAACGCAAACTGGAATTGCCGGGTGCACATGTAACGACCTTCATCTCAGGCACAGAATCCCGTGTCAGTGGCGACAGTCTGGTATTGCGCAACACAGAAGGCGCACGTCTGACTAGCGGGGGCAGTGACTCTCCACAATTTAGGAATAGGGCAAGCGCACCGGTAATAGATAGTCCGATGGATGAGTTGCCAGAACTTGTCGCTCCGGTTGAGCAAGAAGTACCGGCTGCTGTACCGCCGCCGATCAGTCAAAAGTTACTTAATGGTTACCAGCCTGACGGTATGCGCAGTGCATTGGCGTTGGCATCGACGCCCAAGCTAGCACCTAAGTTGGCGAGAGTTGTTAGCTCACCAAAAATGGCAAAAGCCGCGACCAAAGAAACAACCAAAGTTGCAGTAGCGACGCAAGTAGTGGAGAAAGTGCAACCGCAACAGCCAATCCAGGTGGCCATCGTGTCCCCCACATTGCCGAGCGTAAAGGTAAAGGCAGCACCGAAAGCCTCAGATTCAGAGCTGAAAACAGCTTTGTTCGAAGCGGGTAGTGGGGTGATGCGTGATCTTAAATCTGTTCTGATGATGGGGATGTCGGGTGCTAGTGCGTTGCTGTCAATGGGCAAGCCTAAAGCGACTGCTTCAACCGAGTTGAAACTCAAACAGGCAATGCATGAGACACGGGACCAATTGGCACGTCGTACACAATTGGCCAACTGCGCTCAGAGCGCTCTGGTGGCAAACCCAGGCAACGATACTCCACGGCGGGAGAGGGCATGAACCTCGGACTGCGCGGGGTAAGTCGACCGGGCGGAAAGGGTGAAACAACGATGCAAGCTACAAAAAAACGTGGTTTCACCCTGATCGAATTAATGGTGTCGCTTGCCATATTGGCATCGCTGGCCGCCGTAATGTTACCCATGACAGAGTTCATGGCACGGCGCGCGCAAGAGCAGCAATTACGCGAAGGCTTGCGCGATATCCGACGGGCGATTGACAGCTATAAACAAGCCGCAGACGCAGGCGATATCGAAAAAATGATGGATAGCAACGGTTATCCGCCGGATCTGCATGTACTGGAGACGGGTGTTGCAGATAAAAAGAACCTGAACGGTGGAAAGCGATTTTTTATCCGTAGATTACCGCGGGATCCAATGTGCGATTGCCCTGAAAAATCCGCAGCAGAATCCTGGAAACTGCGCAGCTACGAGAGTGCATTCGATTCGCCTCAGTCGGGAAGCGATGTTTTCGATATCACATCAACCAATACAAAAGAGGGTCTCAATGGCATCCCGTATAACCAATGGTAAACAAAAGGGATTTACCTTAATCGAACTACTTGTGGTGATGGCCATCATTGCCACGTTGATGACGCTGGTGGCACCTAAATACTTCACCCAGACCGAGCGCGCCAAAGAGGTGGTGTTGCAACATAATATTCGTGGCCTGCGTGAAGCCATCGATCATTATCGGCAAGATAAAGCGACAGGACCAGAGTCTCTCGATGATCTGGTCAGCAGCCGTTATCTGAAGAATGTACCGATCGATCCTGTGACCGGAAACCGCGATTCGTGGCAGACGGAACTCGACGATGACGGACAGATTAAGGACGTACGCAGTGGCGCAACTGGCATGTCTTTGGCTGGGGAAGAATATGCACAATGGTAGCCCGGGTAAGCAGGGCGGCTTTGCCTATCTTTCTGTCATTATTCTGGTAGCCGTTGTCAGCATTATGGCGCTTCAGATGTCGGGTACGTTGGCGGTGCGCCTGAATCGGGATAAAGAAGCCGATCTGCTATTTAAGGGTGACCAGATTGCGCAGGCGATCCGCAGTTATTACGAAAGCGGACCGGTGCCGGGCTGCTATCCGAGAAATTTAGAGGTGTTACTCGAAGATCGACGCAACTTCAAAACACTACGCCATTTGCGCCAAATTTATCGTGATCCTATGCACACATCGGCCAATAATTCGCCCAATGATTCGACCGATATTCTTGCCGACAATTCGGGTACCAGATTCATCACTAGCGCAATGAGTCGCGATGCTGGCAATAATGGCGGCTGGGAGATATTGCGCAATGAGACGAATCATGTCATTGGTGTGCAAAGCAAAAGCACGAATACGCCCTACCAACAAGGTAATTTTCCCGAAGCAAAAAAAGATTTTCGAAATAAATCGCGTTATGACGAATGGAAATTTGTCGCCAAAGGAAGTACGGTAAAAGCAGCATCACCGGGGGCGTGCAATCAATAGAGTGCACATTAGGCAGTCATCATGCAAGCAATAAAGTGCGTCCTGCCTGGGTGTCAATCTGAGCGTGCGCTGCACAGGAACCTACGAGTTTTCAGGCTGTTTTTTTTACAATCTCCACGCTATAATCGGCGCCATCGTACGGCAGGTTGTGAATGGCGTACGAGAAAAAAACAAGCAAATTGTAACTTTCCTGGGGCAGCACATGCATGGTCGAAAACTTAACTTGGTCAGCGCTGACGATCATCCTGTAGTGCTCCTTGGCATTGAGTCGATTTTACAAAATGTACCGAATGTGAACCTCGTTAGTACTGCCACTAATTCCACCGAACTATTCGAGATACTTGAGCGCACACAAGTCGATATGGTGCTCACTGATTACGCAATGCCGGGCGGTGCTTTTGGGGACGGCATGGAAATGCTGGACCGCCTCAAAAATCGCTTTCCAAACGTCAAATTAATCGTACTCACAGTGCTGACGAATCCGGCTTTGTTAAGCAAAATTGTCCAGTTAGGTGTGTATGGATTGCTCAATAAGAGCAGCGATTTAAACGAAATTCCGGCCGCTATCAAACGCGTGGCTGATGGCTACAAGTATGTAAGCCGTAGCCTGGCCGCAACACTAGAGGCGCAAAGTAGCCGTCCTGACGTCGATAAAATTGCCTTGTTATCCAAAAAAGAACTCGAAGTACTCCGCATGTTTTTGGGCGGAATGTCGGTACAAGCAATTGCCGACCATCTGCGACGCAGCAGCAAAACAATCAGTAACCAGAAACGCAATGGCATGTTGAAACTGGCTTGCGCCAATGATGCAGAATTGTTCCAGCTCAACTCTCAGGTTGGATTGACCAGTATCGCGCCACCAGGAGGTGATGCTCCAAAAACCGACGCTCCAAAAACCGAATAACTGCGTTCAATTCACCAGTCCTTTTTATCCCTGATGTTTCGATCTCCTTTTCGCATCAATCCGGCGTTGTATTGACGCGTGCCGTACTGTTATCCAGTGATTAATATCTATGTTTTACCGACGAATAATTACCAAGGTAATGCCCCTTGGGAGGCTGATCAACATTTTGCGCAAAGGTTATCGGCAGCAATGAGAACTGTGCACTTTCAGCCGGATAAAGTGTGGTCAATGAAGGACATTGTCAGATTTAAGACACAAGCCTAATAGGTATTTTTAGAAAAAATTATTTTTACTGTATAGATATACAGTAGTTGTGATAAGCTCAAGTTTCACTATCAATGACTACTGAGGGGTATTTAAAATGGCAAACTTTAATTTCGTTGGCGCAGTATGCAACGTTGATGATGTGCCCGCAGCGATTGTGTTGCGCATAGGCGGTCGAGAAATATCGATATGTCGCGATTATCGTAAACGCTATTACACACCCCATCCCCTCATTGAATCACGTACCAGTATTGCCTCTGGCTATCTTGAGCTATTGCTACTACGCATCTGGTTGATCAGATTGTGCAAAGCACGCTGACAGTCATCCACTTAAGCATCTGGCAGTATTGTGGTAAACGCAAGCAAGCACCTAAGTAAATACATTGGCAATGTTTGTCTTCTTTGTGCCGCTGATTTAATTCGGTAATGCTTGCTTTTCAATCGCACACAAGCTTGGTTACGTCAGCGACTCAGGTCGCATCCGCTGTTGTTGCTGATCATGCACAGATTCCCACCTATACATATTCCAGCCTGAGCGTTAACCGCCGCAACGCTCTGCAGCATCCGCCTAAGACTCACTCGAACAGCGCTGCCTTTTATCACTCCTTCCTACATAAAAATCAGTGTTTCGCCGATACCTTCCAATGATTGATGATGTTATCATTTAGTCATGTAAGTATGGTCGTACAAATAAAAAATTTTACTTTTTCTAATGCATCAAAAAAATGATAAATTGATGAATTATTTAATAAGTAATATATTAATGTTTATTGAAGAAAATAATTTCATCGTGCGATACATTTTTATTGATATTTTTGTATATTATTTTTTTAATAAAAATAATATACAAAATACACAGTGCAGTTAAGTAAATGTGCTAATAAATGAAAATAGACTAAAGTGGTATGAGAAGATATTGATAGGTATGTGACTTGATGCTTGTTAATAGAGGTGGGTGGTCGAGGTGCAGGCAGCCTTTGTGTCGTCTGAACGCTAGCCATTCGTTTAATGTTTTATTTTGGAAGGATGTATTATGGCAACGGGTATTGTTAAGTGGTTCAATGACTCCAAGGGCTTCGGTTTTATCACGCCTGATGACGGTGGCGAAGATTTGTTTGCGCATTTCTCCGCAATCCAAATGGGTGGTTTCAAGACTCTCAAAGAAGGGCAAAAAGTAACGTTTGAGGTTACGCAAGGCCCCAAAGGCAAGCAAGCCTCTAACATTCAAAATCCTTAAGTCTGGTTAACAAAAGCCAGACTTCTGGCTGGCAAGGTGCAGGCTCACATCTATTATGGTTCGTGAGCCTTTTTATTGCCTGATTGCATTGTTTGTTTGAAACCGCGGAGAAACAGCAAAACCGACTACAGATGGCATACATTGCTCAGTAATAACATACTATGTATTGTCCTATCTGGAGTGAATTATCGATTGTTATAACCTGATTGAATATCATTACTCCGAGAACTAGAATGAGAATATAAAACTGACTCTGATCAAAATTAATCAGTAATCTTTATTGTTTTTCCAAAAACGTTACCGTTGTCTGAGATAAATAAGGCCGCATAATTGTTCAGACTAGGTGCCCCGATTCAGACAGTATGACTGTACTGCAAGGCCGGGTAACGACGTATAAACGATTACGCGGCCATACTTCAACAGACAACTAGCGCAGCTTCTCTAGTTTTCTCATTTTTAGAATAAGACATTGGTATCCGATTAATCGCTTTTGATATGGAGTAAGTCATGTCCCGCAGTCCTTTGTTCCGCGAAGAAGATAATGCAAAGCAACGTCCCCATTTGACGACAACATCCGCATCTGAGAATGCGCACAAGGAAATACAAAAAGCAGACACCAGTGATGGATTATGGAGTCGCATGAATTTGGGGATACGATTGTCTTGCCAACAGACAAAACCGCCTTTTAAGCGTTAGAGATATAACGATAGGCTTTATTTAATTTCCATGCAGAAATATTAATAACCTGGAATGATGCCACTAAGTAAAGCCGTAGAATTGTTTAGACTAGGCACTCCGACGCAGATTGTATGACTTCACTGCAAGGAGGAGCAACGACGTATAAACGATTATGCGGCCTTATCTACTCAGAACCAGTCCTTAGTCTGGTTTCGTAAGTGATCCAATACGCTCTAAAGATGACCGACTGTCGGACAGAGACGCGCAAGCTTGTCAGTCGCGCGCGCGTCACCATCATCCTCGACAAATAGCATCGGCAAAAATATACCCAACCGAATGCGCAACCTTAAGCGGTTGCGAGGTAGCAAAGACCTTGGCAATTTTTCTGCGCAGCCGACTTACCACAGCTTCAAGCCGGCGTTCGTCATACGCCAGCGGATCTTGCCGCAGCGCTGTTGAAATGATTTCCTTGCGGCTCACCGGTAGCCCGTGATCATTGGCAAGTATGTCAATGAGTAGCATTTCCAGATGCGTGAGCACAATTTCGATGCCTGACGGTGCGATCAGCTTCCACTCGGTCTTCAGAAAGCGCCACGGGATTTTGCTCGAATGTGCAGTATTGAGCGTCAGCCTGCGATACAGGCTATCGATGGTCGCGTTCATCTCTTCAAGGTGCACCGTTTTGCTCAGAAATATGTCGGCACCACTCTCAAGACCTTCGAGGCGCGCTTGCAAATCATCATGCGAAGTGAGCATGATGATGCCAAGCTGGCGGGTGCGTTGCATAGCCCGAAGTTCACTGGCGATAATGAGGCCATTGTCGCCAGGAAGATCCACATTGAGCACCACGATATCTACCGGACGTTCAATCAAATCGCGGTATAGCGCAGTGCTGTTGTGCACGCCAGTGACCAGATAACCCTTGCATCGCAGATGCAATACGATCGACTCTCGAAATACACTATCGTTCTCTACCACCACAATACGAATGAATTTGGTAACGCTGTCTATGGCCGACATATGTATTTTTAAAGACTATTGAATGCAGTAAAAGGTGACGATTTATGCATTGCATCAATGCATGCTGTTGCAATATAAACAACTGCACGAGGATGATTACAATCCAAATCATGGTTATCCAAAACTTTCTATCATCATAACAAATTATGTAATTTATTAATAATAATGATAATCAATAATGTAGGATGTTTTTTTAACGTAACGCACTCAGAATCGGTGTTTACAAAACAAGTTGTGAGTGGGTGTAACTGGGATTAGCGACATGTTGACGAATACCTGCATTTCCTTACAAAGCACTCAAAAATACTGACTGCAGCCACAGAAGTGCTCAATCTACGGTGCTTAGCATCCGTACGTAAGTATCGTTACGGCAACAATTGCGCTGTCAGAAATGTCACATTATCAGATTGCGTGGCGTCTATTCAGACAGTCAATTAATAAAGATGTGATATCACTACCTTGAGGTCACTGCCAACCTTGCAACCATTGCCGGTCATCTGCCAGTTCGCGCCAGCGCAAAGCAAAGCGACGCCCGGAATGCACAGCTTCCATCTCAATGACATCAATTTCGGTCGACCCCGGCTCCGGCGGTATTACCTCCGTCACAAGAAAATGCTTTTCCTTGTTAGCAGGCAGCACAGCCGTCCATTTGCTATGCAGCAATTTTTTCGGATGAATCTGGCGTTTAGTCAACATTGGCATGGACGTTATTCCTTGATGTAAGTGTAAGTAGTCGGGTAGCAGGGTAAATATGTCAGGAAAAGTAGGAAATCGTAGAATTTCTGACATCTTTTCTTTATATGATATTCGCTAACCGACATCATTAAAGCAATCCTGCTGAAAATAGGCGGATCAAGACTACGCTGCCAGCATGGCCCAAGCCGGATTCAAGGGCATTGCATCCTCAGGAGGCTGCCGCAACCTTTCACATCCGGGCAGAAACCTTGCAGCTGCCAGCCACAGGACAATACGCGCTGCAAGTCGCACAGGCTGATACGCTTAGCCCGCAAATCAAAGCCCTAAAGTTACCCTTCGACAAAACGCTAGCTGTAGTCGATACAGACGGCAAGCACTGCTCCATCGTCGCCGTCTGCCCGTATCCCGACAAGCTATCCTCGGCATCGTCATTCTGGTTGATCGTCTGTGGGCCTCGGGTGTGGCTGCCGTTGCTGGCGCTGAGTTTGACCTTGCGACTTTTCTGGTTTCCCGCTATTTTGGCTTGCGCGATTATGGTCGGTTGTTTGGACTGCATCTTGGCTGAATTACTGCCGGGGCGGCTGACTCGCCGTTATTGTTTGGCGCAATGTTCAAGATGACGGGTTCTTACGTCGCTCTGTTGAGTTATTGCACTGCTTGTTTTGCGATTGGGCCGTTGCTACGGCTCACGCTTGGTCGCTCATTCTTTAAGGAAATATATGTCTGTTGTATCTGTCGTCATCGTCGGGGCCGGTCAGGCCGGTTATCAGGTTGCTGCTTCATTGCGTCAAGAGGGTTTCAAGGGCGCAGTCACCTTGATCGGCGAAGAGGCCAGCCTGCCATATCAGCGCCCGCCATTATCGAAGGCCTATTTGCAGGGCAAGATTGGTCCTGCCAACTTGCGTTTCCGTACCGCCGAATATTATGCCGAGCAAAATATTACTCTGGTCAATGATGCCGTTACTGCGATTGATCGGACCAACCGCCGCGTGACGATGGCCTCGGGCGAACCGATTGCTTACGACCATCTGGTGCTGGCGGTGGGCGCACACAATCGCGTGCTGCCGATTCCGGGTACAGATTTGGATGGTGTCTTCGGCCTGAAAACATTGGCCGATGCCGATGCGTTAATGCCGCAGATGAAAGGGGCGCGTAATGTGATTGTGGTTGGCGCTGGCTTTATCGGGCTGGAGTTTGCAGCTGTGGCTTCGGCGCAGGGCGCGTCGGTGCACGTGTTGGAGCTGGGCGACCGGCCAATGGCGCGCGCGGTCTCCGTTGAGATGTCGCAAGTCTTCCGCGAGGCGCACGAGTCGTGGGGCGTGCATTTGGATTTCCATCAGGGCTTGACGCAGATCGTGGGTGTAGATGGCAAAGTGACGGGAGTGGAAATCACGGACGGTCGGATGCTTCATGCTGATTTAGTCGTATTTGGCATCGGCGTCGTTCCTAACGTCAAGCTGGCAGCAGAAGCCGGTCTGGATATCGATAACGGTATCAAGGTCGATGCTCATCTGCTGACGCTGGACCCGGCAATCTCGGCCATTGGCGACGCGGCCTGTTTTCCTAGTCATTTTGTGGATCGGCATATCCGGTTGGAGTCGGTGCAAAACGCGATGGATCAGGCGCGCACTGTTGCGGCCCGCTTAGTCGGCAAACCTGCTCCGTACTCTGCATTACCGTGGTTTTGGACTGATCAGCGTGATTTAAAGCTGCAAATGGTGGGCTTGCATGATGGCGTCGATGAGAAAGTGATCCTCGGATCAGCCCAGGCTATGCAAATGACGGTGCTGTGTTTTAGTCGTAACCAGTTGGTCAGGGTTGAGACCTTGAATCGGCCTGCCGATCATATGGCTGCGCGTAAGATTCTGGCCCGGTCGCCGATGTTGACGCCGCAGGAAGCTGGCACTGAAGGGTTTGATCTGAAGGCTTGGGAATTGGCTAATCGGTAGTGCGTATTTTTTGATCAGGCAATAAGATTGCATCGAATAACTAACTTCTGCGCGGGTCGCTTTACTGAAAAAGCGGACTTTTACAGTCCGCCTTTTCAATGTAGTAGTAAGTCGTATTTTGGTTGATGTTGTTTTAGTAATTTGACTGTATCCTTCCATTTTTCTTGGGAATAACATTGATAAACAATCATAAAAAGTGGTGCGTAGTTGGTTTTTTGATGCTGCTACTAAGCGTTCTGAGCAGCATCAGCATGGCACAAGCATCTGAACTCGACACGGCATTAAATGAACAGATTGTGATGGTGCCAGTTGGCTCTGGATTTTTCGGATACAAGCTAGAAACGACGATTTTTAAACCGGCTGGAGACGGCCCTTTCCCGTTGTTGATCATGAACCATGGCAAGGCTCCTGGTAACACGCATTTTCAGCCACGAGCGCGCTATCTGGTCATCAGTGGTGAGTTTGTCAAACGTGGCTACGCGGTTGTGATCCCGATGCGAAAAGGGTTTTCTCAATCCACCGGGCAATATCTGCGTGGTGGCTGCAATATCGCAGGCAATGGCCGTGCGCAGGCAGATGATTTACAAAGTGGCTTGGAGTATGCGCTTAGCCAGCCTTGGGCCGATAAGAGCAGGATTTTGATTGCGGGTCAGTCCCACGGTGGTTTAACGACGATGGCCTTTGGAGAGCGCAATTTTCCGGGGGTCAAAGGTTTGATCGATTTTGCCGGCGGGTTACTTCTTGATGATTGTTCTTGGAAGTCTTCGCTGATTGATGCCTTTGCTGACTTTGGCGCTAAGACGACGCTGCCTAGTCTCTGGTTTTATGGGGCGAACGATAGTTACTTCAATCCTGAGTTGGTGCAAAAAATGTATACCGCTTATACCAACGCAGGTGGACATGCAAAGTTAATTGCCTATGGCACTTTTAAAAACGACTCTCATGGCATGAGCAGCAGTCGTGATGGCGTGGAAATTTGGTGGCCGGAAACTGAACGGTTTTTGCAGGAGATCGGCATGCCGACGAAGATGGTGGTTTTGCCATAGGGAGAGCGAAAACATGCAGACATCACAGGGCCGGAGCAATAGTTGATACCTTGAGTGGTTCGAAACGATTGACATAGTTGTGACCCTCTCTCTGCAAGGAGACTATGGCAAAACAAGGCCAACTTTCATCATTCAATCAAATCTGTTAAACGATTTGGAGAGTGCCATGCTGCGTCCTGTCACAAGCGAGCTGAAAAATGCTGTATTTCGGGTGACTATCGAACCCAATCCCTCAAATGGACTGAGAGCGCTTTCCCAAGTGATGGTGGACAAACTTTTGACCATGCCGCGTAACAAAATCAGTGAACCCTTTGGTTATCTTGATGACAGCAGAATGAAGTCCATACATAAAGCGTTGTTATTGCTGGTTGGTGTGATCTGATCTACATCAACTGTTACAACATGGGCTATTTCTGTCGACATAGCCCCAGTCCTCAATCCTGCACCAACAACAAACTCCCCCCCCAACGGCGCACTCCTAGCAGCCGTCACCGCAACCTGATGCGGCGTAACTTGTCGTTCCCCAGCCCGACCCCACAACTGCAAACACGCTTGATGCACATACCCAAGCTCACGCCTGCGTCCGCCGGAGAGCTGGCCGCCATTGGTATTAATGGGCATTACGACATCACGCGCAATGCGTTGTCCACCTTCAACGAAGGCACCGCTTTCGCCGCGCCCGCACAGTCCCGGCACTCATAGTCAGAATAGAAAATCCGTCATACAACTACGCAGCACCCACGCGAGCAGAACACGCTCAGGATGTGCGACAACGGCGCGCCAAAGTGCTGCTATGACGGTGTCTTGTTCGCCCACAGATCAAATAGCAATATCACTATCGGTCGATCCCATTTTGGTCATGTTTTCTTCTCCAAATCATGCCTCAGACAGAGGCAATTGATTAATATTATTTTGAATTGAGAAGAGAACGCTAAGGTGGAATTTAGTAGCGTGTCAGCTAGAATAATCGGTTCGACTGTGCCAATATCCCGTTCATCAGAGGTTTTCAATATATTTTTCACTCAAAAACAAGCAACAGAACGGAGTCGGTCATGAATAACCGTGAGCGCAAGTCGCCGAACTTGCCTACGTTGCCTACGGTAGGTGCATCTGCTGCTTCAACCGTCTCGGCTGGATCAATTCTGCAACAACGTCCGCATAAAAAACCACCATCTTCAACAGAAATCAACCATGACATCGCGGCAGTGGCTGCAGTAGCTATGCGTGCACCGGGCCGTAACAAGCGCTCTGGAGAAACCATCGATCAGATTCTTGCCGCTGCCGAGCAAGTGATCCTGGAGTCGGGCGTAGACCGGGTTGCCATTCAGAATGTGTGCGAAGTCGCCGGTATTTCACGCGGGACGTTCTACCGGTATTTTTCATCTCAAGAAGAATTGCTAGATGCTTTCTTGAAACACAAACGGGCCAGATTTCATCTTGCGCTACATGCCGCAACGGCGCCTTATCTGACGCCGGAAGCCCGCTTCAATGCGTTGATTTCCTATCTTGACAATTACCTCAAGCACAGCAAGGCGCGGCGTTTGCTGGAAGTTGCGCCTGAATTTGCACTCGGTTTCTTCAACCGTATTTTTCATGATTCGGTGGAGCAGTTTCAGGAAGTGCTCGATATTGTGTTTGACGCCTGGGACGCCAAACTAGGGATTCGAATTGATCGTGAGTTGGTCTGTGAAATGCTGATTCGTTATGTGTTGAGCGAACTATTGGTCCCGCGCAAAGGTGATCGACGCCAGTTGTTGGCATGGATTGCGCAATTAACCGGCACGATTTCACGCGGGAGCAATCCTGTATTACCGCCGTTAGCAGCACGCCATCGTAGCGAGGCCGCTGAAGTTGCTACGAGCGACGCCGATGCACAATCGGAGCGGGAACTAGGCCGCAATCGGCGCTCTGAAAAAACGATCGACCAGATTTTGGCCGCAACCGAACAGGTTATTCTTGAGTCGGGCGTGGACCGTGTTTCTATTCTCTCCGTGTGTGAAGTTGCCGGTATTTCACGCGGTACGTTTTATCGTTATTTTTCATCTCAAGATGATTTGTTAGAAGCCTTTACACAGCATAAGCGCGGCGTCTTTCATCAAGCGCTGATTAACGCCACCAAACCCTACGACGATCCGGATGAGCGTTTTGCTGCATTGATTGCATATCTCGATCGTTTTCTGAATGGCACCAAGGGTCGGAGGTTGTTGCAAGTTGCGCCGAAATACGCGTTCGGGTTTTTCCAGCATGTTTTCATAGATTCGATCGGGCGCTTTCAAGACGCGTTAAAGATTGTTTTTAATACTTGGGATGACCGTCTGGGCGTGCGGCTCGACCGCGAGTTGATCTGCGAAATGTTGATCCGTTATGTTCTTAGTGAGTTGCTGGTGCAGGCTGAGGGCGATCGTCAGCAGATACCGCAACGTATCGGCAAGCTCATCAGTAGTATTGGCAATGCCGCGTACGCGCAAAGTTTACCCACGGCTATGGCTGTAAAGCCAGCGATGGGAAGCAAAAAGGGTGCTGAGATGAGCATCTCAGCAGACGAACTGATGCCAGAACCCGGGCGAAATCGTCGTTCCGAGATCACTATCGGGCAGATTATTGCTGCTGCCGAAGAGGTTATTCTTACCTCCGGGGTGGAGCGTATTTCTATCCTCGCGGTGTGCGGAGTGGCGGAGATTTCACGTGGAACTTTTTACCGTTACTTTTCCTCGCAGGAGGCTTTGCTGGATGCGTTTACGCAGCATCAGCGTGTTCAATTTCATCAGGCACTTATTGGTGCTGCAGCTCCTTACAGCGATCCTGATGCGCGTTTTAATGCTGTAGTCACGCATCTGGATCAGTTTCTCAAGCAGGATAAGGTTCATCGTTTGTTAGCGGTGGCGCCGGAGTACGCGTTTGGATTTTTTCAACGTATGTTTGATGATGCGATTGTGCGGTTTAAGTCGGTTCTGGAGATTGTATTTGATGCCTGGGATGTTCGGCTTGGGGCTGAGATAGACCGTGATCTGGCTTGTGAAATGTTGGTGCGCTACATACTTAGCGAGTTGTTGGTGCCTACCGCTGCGGGTAAACCGTTGTTGCCGGTGCGGGTTGTGGCGATGATTCAAGGGATGGTTGTGGCGCCGGGCTAAAAATGGGGTTTTATCGTTTTATTAGTAATTGAGGAGGTTAGTTCCCCGTTGATGCTTGTCAGGGGCGGCCCGACAGCTGGTCACTTTTTCTTGCTTCGTCAACCTGTAAAGTCTGCCAATGAGCGCCTAAGTCCGGTGACGCCACTGAAGCAGACATTGCTTATCTTGACCCACATTTCAGTCCCCTGCAGCACGCTACATTGCGTTACGCTGCGTTTTTGCTGAACTCTGACCTACAAAGAGAAAATACTATGAGCGATAAACAAACGCTGACCCACATTCCGCTAACACGACCCGATAGCAGTAAGGCCACCTTGTCTGATTACTCAACAATTGATCTGGCATCCGTGGATCATCCTGCAGTTTTACGCGCTGCCTATCCCCGGTAGCCGCTGATACTCACACTTACGCTTAACAGCGTGTACATCTGAGATAACACCTCGCGTACTTCACAAAACATCTCTGGCGAAATACGCCGTTATATTTTTATCCCACACTCATCCTGCTAAACCATCCTTGTCTGACCAGCGAATGCAGCGCGCTCGGGACACCAGGTCTTGCTTTAAGTTCGACCACAAGTCGACTTTTGGGCGATTTTGTATTTCGTATCGCAGGATGCAATGTCAATATTCGCAGCTTGATTTGGTTACCAGATATTCATAAGTAAGTCCCTTTCGCCTGATCCATTCCAACATTCTATAAATGCATCAGCACCACAGAGCATATATCTACACCTCAGACTCAAGCTCTATAAACACAATTTCCAACCTTAGAACGTTTTTAAATAGACGAGATAACACTATGATATTGATGCAATTTTTATTGTTGTTTGTATTGATGAAGTGCGGTTTTTTAGCGTCGATTTGCGACGCAAGCGCTCACCGGAGAGTAAAGAAGACGTTACTTTCACGGATGAATGGCTTGCGCGTGCTGTGCCGGGTGCAATGGAGTTTGATACGCAATTTTTTTTACTTCAACAGACCATCTTTGCGCGCCAGCGATGGTTGTTTTGACTTGCCACAACAGTGCGTTAAGAGCCTGGTAAGAAAATCGTTAGCCGCTCGTGCAAAATACAATGTGTGCTGTTTTGTACTGTCAGGTTTTGGACTGCTCATGCCATTGTTTGGGTATGCAGCAAACGCTTACTGGCACAGTGCCGCGTCCATCCCTGATGCGGTCAATATCGGGGACACGATAAAAGTAGCGGTGCACATTAAGCATACTGGTGATTTTGGGCTCAAAGATTGTGAGATTTATCACACGGACTTATCTGGCAATAACTATGTCACGCTATGGAAAGATGGCTGGCAGGGTTGGGAATGTCGCGGCTCCTCAGCATATTTCCCTATTAACAGTAATGGCGATGAGCAATTCATTCTGCTTAATATAGCCGATGGCCTCCATTTTTCTCCGGGTAAAAAATTTAGATTGGCGGGTTATGTCAATCCGCATTCTGGCGGAAAAGATACAGTACAAAAAGAGATTCAAGTTCGCTCCCTCAGTGGTGACATCACCTCCGTTAAACCGGATAACGAGGTAAGAGGGAGGGTCACGCTTACCGTTACCAAAGGTAACGGCGCAAATGGCGACGTGGAGATATTGGACAAAGACGGAGATTCATATAGTAAAACCGTTTTGGCCGACGGTTCAATCAGATTGAATAATCTGATCCCGGGGGAGCACACAGTGCGTCTTTACGTCTTTTACAACAACAAACACAAAACAATGGCAAAAGAGGTAAAGGTACGTGTGCTGGGCGGGAGTTTCCAGGCTTGGGTCCAGAATGGTCGGGTACGCACTAAAGGCAATATTCAAGGTGGTGCCGATGAGCTTCATATTTATCGAAATGGCAGTCATTTTAAGACCGTAAAAAACTTCACTGCCAATGACAAATTCAGTGAATATGATTTTATTCTTGAAAATTTACCGGGGGGGATAAGTAACCTTCAAGCCTATGCCTACAAAGGGACTCAGTGGCTTTCTCTTAGCAGCACGCAGGTCACATTGCCGCCCGATAAACCGGCCCAGCCGACTTGGGTTAGCCCTGGGAACAATACTGAATATCAGCCATCTTCGGGCGCTTTAAAAATCAGCGGACAAACTATCTCTGGCGTTGACAGAGTCTTCTTCAGGTCACGTGTTGTTTCCCCGAATATTGGCGAGTGGCAAGAAGAAGGGACGGGTACTGCCGTTTTAGTTAATACTAGCGGCGCTTTTAGTAATGCTTCGTTTTATTCAAGTACTTCATGGGAAACAGGTAAAAGTTATGAAGTCCAATTTGATGTTAAGCGGGGGGCCAGCGATCGATCTCCCTGGTCAATCAGTCGTCGGTTTAACGTGCCACACGAAAGGCCACCCCGGCCGACCTGGATCAGTCCAGGGGATGGCACGTCGTATCAGCCATCTTCGACACCCTTACAAATCAGCGGAAAGACCATCCCCGGTGTAACTACTGTGAGCGTAACGGCTAGTATTGATGGGAAGGACAATTGGTCACAAACTGAGAATCACAGTGTGACCGTTGGTTCTGATGGTATTTTCAGTAATGTTCCGGTAAATATCAGCAAGACATGGGAGGCTGGCAAAAGTTACGAAGTTAAGTTCGATGTCTACGCGAATGGCAAGTGGTCTGTTTTTTCGGTTACACGGAAATTTAACGTCCCACGCGGTGCGCTCGGTAAGCCGACATTGATCAGCCCTCTTGAGGCAGAGTGGGAAGCATCCAGAGACAATCCCTTAATCATTAGCGTACAGACTGAAACCGATGTTAATCGAATCTATCTAGACATAAAAGTTGATGGAAGTTGGTCAGGATTTGAGGGAATTCCGGTATCGGTGAATGATGAGGGCATTGTCGATGATCTTGTCATTGAGGCTAGTAAAACATGGGAACAAGGGAAAATTTACGCCATTCGATTCGCTGCTATGCGCAATAATTTGACTTCTCCCACATCGAATGAGTATCAGTTTTATGTACCACGCCCAACGCCGGATACCCCGACCTGGATCACTCCGGCAGACGGTAGTTGGCAGCAGCCATCTGCCAGCAGTGCCTTAACCTTTAATGGACAGACCGTCATAGGCGTCACTAAGGTCGCCGTACGGAGCCGGGTAGTTGGCGGCAATTGGTCCGCCGACGAAACCTACACCAAGGCCGCTGACACTAACAATCGCGTCACAGACGTCCCGATTGCGGCCAGCAAGATGTGGCTCAAGGGTAGCAATTATGAGGTGCAATTCCGTGTTCTGCGCGATGATCTCCCGTCTGAATGGTCAGCTACACGGTTGTTTAAAGTGCCGCGTGAAAAACCGCCTGCGCCGACCTGGATCACTCCGGCAGACGGTAGTTGGCACAAGCCCTCTGCCGCTCCCATCACCATCAGCGGAAAGACCGTACCCGGCGTAGCGACAGTTTACGTATCCTCGACGGTCAAGGGCGGAACCTGGTCGGACCCTGTTAGTCACGCGGTAACACTTGACGCTGAAGATATTTTTAAGGACGTCTCTATCGAGCCCAGCAAACTCTGGGAAAACGGCAAAATTTACTCGGTAAGATTTACGGTTGAGCGCGATGGCCTGAAAACCTTGTCGGCTGAACGTGACTTTAAAATTGATACAACGCCACCGAGCATTGCGTGGGCCACAGGCGCAGACCCGATGGTCGGTCACGCCAGTCCGGGCAAACCATTTACGGTCAAAGTGGACGTCAGCGATGCGCTCAGTCGTGTCGATCCGGCGACAGTTAAATTGCGCTGGAAAACAGGTAACGGCAATTGGTCGAGCGATGCGTTGATGATCAATGGGAGCGGAGACCGCTATACGGCCGACATCGCTATACCGGCAATAAGCAAAAATAGGGAACAGCTCACGCTACAGGTCAAAGCCACCGATAACGCTGGCAATGTGCTTGGCTACGCAGACAATCACCAACACACCGTAACCGTCAGCAAACCTGTCGTGATCCTGACTAAACCAGTATCGAACAGTTGGCACAACGGTCAAAAAATCAACGTCAGCGGCACGGCGACGGCTGCTGCTGACATCGTCTCCGTGAGCATCGGGCAACGTCAAAGTGGCAGCGGCGACTACGGTTCCTGGCATCACCTTTGCACTAGCCGAGAAACGTGTCACGCAACGCATAACGCTTACCGCTTTGATGATGTGGAATATAACCAACCTCTGTTGAAAAAAGACATCGACATTGTTGTGTTAGCTAAGGACATACACGGTGTCGAAACGTATTCCACTACGAATGGTCAGGCCAATGGCATCGGGCTGCCGTTGCGCTACGACGGCAAAGCGCCAGAGATAACAATCGCCAGCGCCCAATGGCAGACCGATGGCAGTCTCACAGTCAGTGGCACGGTCAGCGATGATGCATCAGGGCTGGGTGCGCAGGGCGATGGTAAGGGTGCGATCGTATTGCGCTGGAAAACTGGTGGAGACGGTCAGCGCACGGTGGACGCCAGTGGCACAGGTGTCGGCGGTGCGGTAAATTTTTCATCTACTTTTGCAGCGGGGGTTTTCCCAACGAGTAGCGCGATGACATTTTCAGTAACGGCCAGCGACCGGGCTGGCAACATCAGTATGGCAACAGAGGCCACAGCGATTTCACCGATACCGAAATTAACCCTGAGCGTGAAGCAGTTGCAAACTCCGCGCCACGCATGGTTTGTCAACGAAACGCTGGTCTATCGTTTAACGCTGGCGGTGGGCGCAGACTCTGCCTGTGCGACCAACATCCATTTGAGTTACGCGCTGCCACCCCAGTTACAAAAGCAGGCCAATACGCCTCTTACACTAGTCAATAGCGCACCCACGGTGCGCGCTACACTCGATCCGACATGGGGTGACCCCGGTCGTAAAAACCTGCTGGCAGCCGGTGGCAAGCTCTGTGCCGGGCAATCGCTGACCATCGATATACCGCTGGTCATCGCAGCCAATGCCAGCGGACAAAATATCGAGAACCAAATCAATGCCACTGCAGACGGATTAACCGGGCCAATTGCACTGACACAAACAGACCGTTTTACGGTCATGCCAGAGCAAGGGGCATTGCGATTTGAAAAAAAGGTCGATAAAGACAGCGCCGTACCGGGTGAGGATCTGAGCTACACCATCATCTTTCGCAATCGTTCAGAACAACACCTGACCATGCGCGAGATCACCGATAACATTGCTCCTTACACGCGCTTGCAAGGGATGCCTGAATGTGGTGTGATGCCTGATGGATTGCGTTGTTCACCTTTAGTCATGGGAACGAGGGCGCTTAAATGGGAGTTCACCGGAGAACTCCCTCCTGGAAAATCTGGTCAGGTAACTTATAAGGTACAGATTCAATAAAATGATGAATGCGGAAATCTAGTGACCTCCCGCATTCATTTTTAATACTAAAGTTTCATCCAAAAAAACATATTGCGGGTCGCGATTTCCCAGGTAGCCAATGCGACGTTCGCTGTGCGTCTTCCTGAAATATGGGGTCAAGGCACGACCACCTGCGCCTCGGACTCCAAGAAATTCGGCTTCTGGGATCAGAATTTGATGACCAAGTGGCATATTCGTTACGGTGGTCGCGGCGTGATGATCTACTGGCATGTCGAGAACAAGTCAGTGTGCATCTATTCGCAACTAAAACGATGCTCCTCCTCCGAAATGTCGGCCATGATCGAAGGCGTATTACGGCACGATACCGACATGGATATTCAGAAAAGCTATACAGACAGCCACGGGCAGAGCGAAATCGGCTTCGCTTTTTGTCATCTGCTCGGTTTTGATTTGTTACCACGTCTGAAAGCCGTCGCTTCGCAAAAATTGTACTTGCGAGAAGTGGACAGCGCCGGCAATTATTCCAATCTCACAGACATTCTGACGCGCCCAAATAAATGGGATTTGATCCGCCAGCAGTACGATGAAATGATCAAATACGCGACCGCGTTGCACTTGGGCACAGTAGAAGCAGAAGCCATTCTTCGCCGCTTTACGCGTGGCAACCTGCAACATCCGACTTACCAGGCATTGGCGGAGCTTGGCAAGATATTGAAAACTACTTTCTTATGTCGGCATATCGATTCGGATTCACTGCGTCGTGAGATTCACGAAGGGTTGAACGTCGTGGAAAACTGGAATAGTGCCAATGGATTCATCTTTTATGGCAAGAATGGCGAGGTTGCCAGCAACCGACTGGACGATCAGGAATTATCGGTATTGTCGCTGCACTTATTGCAGCTATGTTTGGTGTACGTCAATACCTTAATGATTCAGCGCGTGCTATCGGAGAAGCAGTGGCGTAACAGGATGAACGCTGCAAATTTGAGAGCTCTGTCGCCGCTGATTTATAGCCATGTGAATCCGTATGGCCGGTTTGATCTGGATATGAGTAAGCGGCTGCCCATAGAACCCGATCTTGCGATGTCGGCGTAGAGATCAATAAAAAGGCAAAATCGCCTGTAACCAAAAAGAGGAGTTGAAAGTAGTGAATCGTATTTTTCTTACTTACGCACATGTGGTGCGAATGTCCAAAGTTAAACTTCATACTGGTATTTTTATTTCGGCCATAGCAATCTCAACGAGTGTTATGGCTGCCGCTTTGCCGCTTGAGCGAACCATCACATCGGCATCGACATCCATATTTGAAAATAGTGGCGCACCAGGAATGGTGATTGCCGTCGTACGCGGTGACGCGTTAATTATTTCTGGTTATGGAGAAACCAAGAAAGGCAATCATCAAAAGCCCAATGCAGATTCTCTGCTGCGCGTAGGCTCGATTTCGAAAGTACTCGCGACAGACCTCATAGTGAAATTGGTAGATGAGGGAAAGTTGAAATTGAGCGATCCGCTTCAGAAATATGCGCCGTTTCGTTACAAAGTGCTTGATTCGGAGGGAAGCCCTTCCATTACATTACTTAGCCTTGCTACACATACCAGTGGTTTACCTCGGTCTGTCGGTGTCAAAGCACCGAATCAAACTATTCCATTTACTTGGCCTGATAAGACTGTGCGCTGGGACTGGCTAAGCAAACAAGCTTTCGTCCCCACTGGCCGTACTGCGCTCTATTCCAATATAGCTTACGACTTATTGGCGGATGCGATCTCGATTGCTGGGAATAAGCCTTATGACCAGTTATTGCTGGAGAAAGTAACCGCGCCGTTGCGTATGCACGATACAACCGCGACACCTACTATTGAACAATGCAATCGGTTGATGATCGGTATTGGCATTGATCCAGCTGGATCATGTGCGGATACCCGAGCAACGGCAGGTAGTGGTGGCATGTATTCGACAGCGGCTGATATGGGCGTTTGGATGCAACATTTACTAGGCATCAAGCAAAGCGAATCCGCCACACAACGTGCCATTGCACAAGCCATCTATTTTCAAAGACAGACGTTGACCTCAATCGAAGGGCTAGATCTCGCTGGCAAGGCAAGTGGCTTAGGATTGGGTTGGGTGCAGCTGACTCCAATGGAAAATTCGCCCGCTATACTTCAAAAAACTGGTGGTGGTGCTGGTTTCATGAGTTATATGGCGCTCGCACCTGGTCGCCAAATAGGTATATTTGTAGCCGTGACAAAAGTTGATCTCGATATGTTTGCTGGAATAACTCGCGCAGTGAATGAACTGATTGCTATGCTTGATGTGAAATAACCATGTTTTAACCTGGAAGTCGCAACACGGCGAGGATCACTATCGTGTGGGGCTTCCCATGCTACATAAACCTGTTGAATAATGAAATATTAATGCAATAGGTTTGTGCAACGATTATGCTCATCGGATACGCTCGCGTCTCGACTGACGAACAGAAAACCGTCATCCAGGAATCTGCGCTCAAACATGCAGGGTGCGAAAAGATATTTCCTGAAACTGCCTCCGGTGGCCGATGGGATCGTCCGCAACTGGCCCACGCGCTGGATCAACTGCGTACCGGCGATGTGTTGGTGGTGTCGAAACTTGATCCCCTATCGCATTCGTTAAAGGACTTGCTAACTATCATGGAGCGGATCGACCAGCTCGGTGCTGGATTTCGCAGCCTGACCGAAGCAATCGACACCACGACACCGGCCGGACGCATGATGATGCAGATGATCGGATCGTTTGGAGAGTTTGAACGGTCGATGATCCGGGAGCGTACCAAAGCAGGATTGGAGTCGGCACGCAAGCAAGGCCGTATGCAAGAAATTGTCGCGATGGTGACTTCCGGTCAGAAAACGGCTGCTGAGACCGCTCGTTTGTTCAAAATCCATCCGGCAACCGTTTCCCGTCTGCTGGCCCTACATTCATCAAAATAAAATGGGTAAATCGCCACCCAGGAAATTACGTGGCGGTTTTTGCAGCTATGTGCACACCACCCCCAATACAGAAATAACTATCGCGGCGACAGATCGCCGGCAAATAATGCTGCTTTTGCGCCTCTGTCCCAAAGTGCAAAATTTGTCGGGGACTTTGACGGTCTGCAATCCAATGGACGGATACCGGTGCGCCTGCGGCCAATAAGTCCTCCACAATCACATATTTTTCAAAAATTATTAATCGTTCACAAATAGGTGGTGCAACGAGAACAGTCCGGCCAGGCCTTATATCTCATCAGATCGTAAAGAGATGGGCTATTTTTTATAGCTAAATAGAAACCGTTTGCCCACACTACGCTCTTTTTTAAAAAGAAATATTTATTCGTCTATCAGGTCAGCTGATAGTCTTAGTATGATCCATCATGGATGAAATCACATTTTTATCATGCTTTTAATTTTTAAAATAAAAATTATTTATTAGAAAGTATTTTATGCTTGACATTATTTCTTGCCCCGTTCGTTATCCTACTTTAGCTCCTTAATTAGCATCAAAAAAATAATATCAAGCTTTATAGATTCAAAATGTATATTAACTTTAAAATGTGTTGATAATAGTGCGATTGAGAGACTGCAGTTTGCACAAAAACGGGTATTTTTTTAAAAGTAATAATTTTGGCAATAATGTACGTAACGCTGTTCGAGTATTTGAAACACAAGATAAAATACAATCAGTTTCGTTCACGCAAGGTGAGGAGTTCTCTGCAATCAACGTATATAAGACCGTTTTCGATAAAGATAATAAAATAATGATTGAAAAACAAAAAAATATTTTACCTCAATTAATAAAACTGAAATCTATAAATAATGAGTTAATTAACAAGTATCAATTATTGTTTTGTGAAAATGGTGATTATAATTTATTTGATAAATTTTATTCAACGAAATGTGATTTAGCAAAAAATATTAAATTAAATATTAATAACAGAAGTATTCACATAATTAATTACACATTAAATAATTAAATAATTAATATAAATTAATTGAATTTGAAACCATATTAAATAAAATATTAAATAATACAATTACAGAATTAACCACAGTTGATGTAAGCCCACTAACATCACCCTGATATCCCGTTTAACGGACAACTAACGTTATTGGGATGCGAAGTAAATCCGCATAACTGTTTAGACCACGCACCCCGAGGCAGGCAGTATGACTGTACGGCAAGAAGGAGACAATAATATATAAACAGTTTTACGGACTTACTGATTTTTTTCTATTAAACCTTAATCGACAGACTGGATCTTGTGTTACACGAAGTGTAATTAAATTTCATTCATCTTGATAATAAATATTTATTGGAGAAACTTATGGAAAGAGTCAATTCATCTTCTTTATTCACTTCAGGAAATTTTGTTGCGGTAGATCCATATCCTGTACCAAAGCCGGGAGATGTAAGTTCTTTAACATCTGCCTGTAATATGCATTTCGAGTGGCAGCACAGTCTGTACGATCCACTTCAAAATTCTAATGACATACATTTTGTTGAGAATTTAAAAGGTACCGGAAATGGTGTGAGTACTGATTTGACGATAGAAAATATAGAACTATTAACTTCCGAGATGTCGTTATTACTTAAGACGTGCAGAGGGCTAATAGGCTCAACCGAAAAGGGAAAGGATAATGAACTTCGCTCTTTGTTACACGACACTATACAAGAAACAGGGCTTCCAAATATCTATCAAAAACCGTCAACGACTTGGCCCAAGACACCGACAACGCTAGCGTTTATACAAGAGATAACAAACCGTTTAACGGTGTTAAGTTCAAAATGGACAGATATTGCTAGTCATCGAGAACTTGCCAAAGATGAGAGAAATATTTTCAATAACTCCCGATTACTTAATATTGAAGAGTGCTGTGAAGAGATGGACACCGTAGATGATTCGATGTCATGGCCAGAGTTACTTAAGGTAACTACTGAATTAAAAAATACATTTTTAAGTCTTTCAGATCAATATCAAAATTTGTATGCTGAATATAATGAAATATTAAAACAAACCAAGTATGAAATAACATCTCAAGGAATATCATTGGAACCTACAAGTCTAGAAACTGGTACTATTTTTTTAACTCAAGTGAATAATAAAATACGTCAATTAATTTATCTACGCTCTCTATAAAATATTTACGCTAATCCTCATTCGTTGACAACATTTCATCAATTTTGGCAATACAATTACCACAAAAAAAATATCTATTTTGTATATAAATAAAGTTTTAAATAATTAATTTATAGTCAATATTAATTAACAACGCATAAAAAAATCGTGATGCACATTTGTGTCACGATTTTTTTATTATGTCTCTACTTGTTTGCGGAACTAATATCGTCGTGACTGCTTCTCC
Source organism: Glaciimonas sp. GG7 (assembly GCF_052976905.1). Classification (NCBI taxonomy): domain Bacteria; kingdom Pseudomonadati; phylum Pseudomonadota; class Betaproteobacteria; order Burkholderiales; family Oxalobacteraceae; genus Glaciimonas; species Glaciimonas sp. GG7. Next base: position 74,894 of record NZ_JBRIIQ010000009.1, read on the forward strand.
GATCCATGACACAACGGGGGGGTGCTGGTCTTTACAGTTTCTGCGTTTATGTTCCGTAATGTCGATACTCAGATTGGTCGGACTCAGCGCTGAGCTGACCAGCACGATCCGATCGCTATCTATAGGTCGCCACAGCGTGACCGTGACTTCAAAGCGTGCGGCAAAATCACGCATCATCGGCTTGACGACTTCGATACGTTGACCTTGTGTGACAAACTGTCCGACGCGCTTGGCTAAACCTGTAGGTCTTAGATATGGCATCGAAGGCGGCCACATCTTCGGTTACCAGCGTAGGCAAGATATTGAAGCAAGTACTTTGATGAATGCCGAGGTGGCGGGGGGATATCGACAGCGCATTCCGGCTCGCCTGTCCTGGTCAGGCAACGCAGAATGTGCAACGCGTTGATGACCGGCTTGACTAGCGTAATGCCAGTTGTTGCGGTTATCTCTTTGGCCGCGATGCCGTTACTTTCCGCTATTTCTAGTTGGCAGCCATAAACGTCATGTTTTCACGGCGATCGCGATCGATCGGAAAACGGTCATCGACATTGCCGCCAAAGGTGGCGTTGACTTTGGCAAAGTCGTCGCCGACAGTATCGGTACGTTTTGTATCGTTTGTATCTGTTACCGCTTCCTGTGACATGCCT
>NZ_JBRIIQ010000010.1:0-69790 GCF_052976905.1 Glaciimonas sp. GG7
AATCTTATCCATCTCGACTCCTTACAGCACTTCAGGCGCGAGTGACACAATCTTCCCTTTCCTGCTTGGTGCATTGATCGGACCAGTCGGCCATTACATCCGCTCCCGGGTTGATGAGTCCCCCGAGTTCGTTACATTCTTGCGAAATCGTGCGCAGGCCCCGCGTCTTTCGTTGATCGCCGTGTTGCGTCAATATCCTCGTCAACTATGGTCGTCGTTTGGCTTGGTCGTCATCGGCACCGCCTCGTCGTACGTCGTCCTCATCTATATACCGCTGTCGGCGGCTGCGCAGCTGGGAATCTCCTCCACCGACGCTTTGCTTGCGCTAATGATCGGTGCAATGTGCCTGCTGGTGCTATGCCCGTTTGCAGGGTGGCTGGCGGATCGTTTGGGCACCCGGAGCGTCATGCTACCGGCGGTGGTCGTGTTCGGCCTTACGGTCTACCCTCTGCTTTCTGATCTGGTCACAGCCCCTGATGCGACGGCGCTCTTTCGTTACGAGGCGATTAGCTGCTGCATCATGAGTTTCTTCTGGGGTCCGACTCCCTTGGCCATGGCGAGTGCTTTTCCGGTGCAGGTGCGTTCCACCGGCATCTCGGTAGTCTACAACCTGGGCGTCATGCTATTTGGAGGCTTAGCACCGTTGACCAACGCATGGTTGACCAAGGTGACCGGCGATAAAATGGCTCCCGCCTATTATCTGCAGTTCAGCGTGCTGATCGGTGCAACAGCCGTACTGATGCTGGCGCGTACTGGTACGACGCCAGCTATTCCACAAGCCCGCTCCGCCTAACTCACTCCGATCCGGCAGAATCATTACCGTGCTGCATCACGGAGGGGAACGTTCGTCCCACGATTTCATTACACCAAAAGAGACTATCCATGAAACTTGTCACGCTCCTACGGACCAGCATCGCAGCAATGCTGTCCATCGTTTATTTCGCTGTCCCGGCCCAAGCGCAGGTAACAATCTATGGAAGCATCGATAACGGCATCACCCATGTAAATAACTATAACGGACACAGCAATACCTGGTTGCAAGACGGTTTGAACCGCTCCAATGCCCTCGGTTTTAACGGCGTAGAAGACCTTGGTAACGGTAATCGCGCCATATTCAAGCTTGAAACCGGTTTTTCGGTAAATAACGGCGCGCTGGGCCAAGGTGGCCTCATTTTTGGCAAGCAAGCCTATGTCGGACTGAGTAGCGATGACAAAGGCCAGCTCACGTTTGGCCGACAATATGACATGATGATTGGCATGCTCGGCTATCTGCCATGTTGGGCCTGTGGCCTGTTTTCGGTGCAGAACGCCGACCTGGACAGACTTTCTGGACAGCGCTTAAATAATTCCGTCCGGTATCAGAGCCGCGCAATCGGGCGCTTCCGCTTCAACGGCATGTATGCATTGGGAAGTGTCGATGCCGGCAGCACGAACCGTGGCCGCGCCTTAAGTTTCAGTACGGAATATGAGAATGGGCCGTTGAAGGTTACCGCCATTACCACGGATATCAATGGCGCCGCTATCTTTGCGGGTCTGTTGGGAACAACGAGCGTGCTTGGGCGCCCGGTAGCGACCAATCCAATCTTAATCGCTGACAACCAACGCATCATGGCGCTTGCCTCGGCATATTCCTTGGGCAACGGGCGGTTGGCGGTGATTTACACCGATACCCGCCTCGCTCTCGGCAAGCAGACTTCGACCGATCATGTGTTACGCATCGGCGGAGAAGTCAGGCTGTTGCCACAGTTGCTCTTATTAGGTCAGATATCAGAAGATCATTTCGAACGTTCACGGTGGCGCACCTTGAACCTCGGACTGACACGCTCATTGTCTAAACGTACGGATATCTATATCGACGGCGCCTATCAGCGCGCATCCGGCGCGGCAACGGTAGCTTCCATCGCATTAACCGCACCTTCATCTAACGCCAGCCAGGTTGTCACCCGCGTCGGCATAAAACACATGTTCTAAACTTTCTTTGCGCCTTCCGGTCAGCATCTCGGCGGGAAGGCGCATCCATTCAAAGGATCCACCATGCATTCCCCATTTGCAGTCGCCTCGGATTTACCAGCGTCAACTGCGCCCCATAACACGACATCTTCCCCAATCTGGCAATGGAATGCGGCCGACATGGCCGCGGCAATCGCTCGAGGGGATATATCCAGTCGCGAAGCCGTTGAAAGCTGTCTGTCGCGCATTGAACAAACCAATCCTCGCCTGAATGCGCTGACGCATGTACATACCGACACTGCGCTCAGTCATGCCGATGCTGCCGACGCTGCACGCAGCCGCGGAGAAAAGATGGGCGCACTGCATGGCGTACCAATTACCGTAAAGGTAAATATCGACGTCGCCGGACAAGCGACGACACACGGCGTGGTGGCAAAGCGCGAGCAGATTGCGACATCAAATAGTCCAGTAGTCGACAACCTGTTAGCCGCTGGTGCGGTAATCATTGGTCGCAGTAATACGCCAGCCTTTTCGTTGCGCTGGTTTACCGACAACGCGTTGCATGGCCGTACGCTCAACCCATGGGACGACAACATCACGCCGGGCGGATCGAGCGGCGGTGCGGCTTCCGCCGTGGCGGCCGGCATGTGCCCGATTGCGCACGGTAACGATCTGGCAGGGTCGGTGCGCTATCCGGCCTATGCATGCGGCGTGGTTGGCCTGAGGCCGACGGCCGGGAGGCTGCCATCATTCACGCCCACATCTGGCAACCTGCGCACCTTCGCCGCCCAACATTTTGCGGTACAAGGTCCGATCGCACGCACGGTCCACGATGTGCGCCTCAGTCTTGCAGCCATGGCGACCCGAGACGTTCGGGATCCCGTATGGGTGCCAGTTCCGCTGGAGGGGCCGCCTCTTGGCATGGCACCCATAGTGGCCCTCGTTGACGAGATCGAAGGTGTGCCTATCGCCCCCGCGGTCCTGGCCGCACTGCAGCAGGCTGCAGGATGGCTGGAAGATGCGGGCTACACTGTAGTGCGGGTGGCACCGCCTCGCATGCGGGAGGCATTCGATCTGTGGATGGGGATCGCGATGACCGAAATTCGCGTCGAATTCGCAGATGCCGTCGAGGCGATGGCCGACGCCGATGCGGTACAGGCACTACGAGACATGTTGCATTACCATGATCCGGCGACGGGGCTGAAGGAGTACATCAGGTCGTTGGCCCAGCGCGATGCCCTTCGCCGTGATTGGAACCAGTTCCTCGAGCAGTTCCCGCTGCTTCTGATGCCGACCTCCTGCGACCTCCCGTTTGCCTGGGGCCTGGACCAGCGCGGGCCTGAAGAAATGGGCCGGATCCTGGCCGCGCAATTGCCGCTCAAGGCGATCGCGGCGCTCAACCTTCCGGGCCTGAGCGTGCCGACCGGTTTATGTGGTACGACCCCGGTCGGGGTGCAGCTGGTGTCGCGTGCATTCCGAGAAGATATATGTCTGGCCGCTGGCGAAATCATCGAACGTGCTGCCAACATGCCGCGGGCTTATAAATGAAGACCTTAACGCCCAATAACAAGTTGCCATCGCCAACCAGGTTCGAAGGATGCGATCCTGCCCCATCCCTGTTGCTTCGGCTGGCACGGCCCGACGATATGGCGGCCATTTTTCAGATGGCGCTGCATGCGGGGGAAGGAATGACGACCCTTAAACCGAATCGTGCCGCTATCGAGGCGAGGCTGGACAACGTGGCGCAGACCATGCGCGGTGTGGCGCCGAAGGAGCTTCAAGAATACGTATTTGTGCTGGAGGACCTCGCGCTCGGCAAAACGGTTGGGCTGTCCGGCATCAAATCCTTCATTGGGCTGGACCAGCCGTTCTATAGCTTTCGGCTCAGCACGATGGTACACGCGTCTGCCCAACTAGGCGTGATCAAAAGTTTCCAGACCATGGATATGTCCAACGACATGACCGGTGCGGCTGAATTGTGCTCACTTTTTCTACTTCCCGAGTCGCGCAACGGCTTCAATGGCAGGTTGCTGTCGAAGAGCCGCCTGCTGTTCATGACGCTGTTTCCGGATCGGTTTCCGTCACGGGTAATGGCGGAAATGCGTGGCTACCAGGATGCGCGCGGCAAATCGCCGTTTTGGGAAGAATTCGCACGACAATTCTTCGACGTTGAGTTTGCCATTGCAGATGCGCTAACTAGCGAGGGAGTCAAGACATTCATCCCGGAGCTCATGCCGCGCTATCCTATTTATACCAACCTGCTGCCGCCGTCGGCGCGTACGGTGATAGGCGAAGTGCATCCGGAGACACGGCCAGCCCGCCGTCTGCTGGAACAAGAAGGCCTTAGCTATGGCGGTTACATCGATATCTTCGATGGCGGACCGCAGATCACGTCCGAAACTTCAAATTTACGTATGCGGCGTGAAGCCGTCTGCCTCGACGTCGTGATTGCCGAGCATCGTTCAGACCGTAGCCTGTTGGTCTCCAGTACGAACCCGGAGACCTTTGTTGCCATCGTCACACACGGCTGCGCCGCCAATGGCGCGATCTGCCTGACGGTAAGCGAAGCCGCCGCGCTAGGCGTCGGCCCTGGCGACAAGGTCGCTGTCGTCGCACTGAATCCGTCTTATCCCGATTCCCAGGCAGGGATGCGCGGCACTACTCGGCTCGCGCCGGCCGTCGCTCACTGCTGAGTAACCTTATGGAGCATTTCATGCATACCGTTTTACCAAACATTGCCAACCAATATGAGCGGCCTGCCGCGCCGGACGTCGGACGGGGAGATTTCGATGAAGTGATGGTGCCGACTTATTCGCCGAGTCGAATGATTCCGGTTCGCGGCTCCGGTCTTGTGGTGTGGGACCAGAAAGACTCTCGCTACCTGGACTTTACGTCCGGCATTGGCGTCACGAGCCTGGGACATGCGCATCCGGCAATCCTGGAAGCCCTGATAGAGCAGGCAGGCAGGTTATGGCATGTCGGCAATGGCTTTACCAATGAACCCGTGTTGCGCCTTGCCGCTGCCCTGACCGAAGCAACTTTCGCTGAACGTGTTTTTTTCTGCAATTCCGGCGCTGAAGCCAACGAAGCCGCGTTCAAGCTCGCGCGCAGGTACGCACACCAATGTCATGGCTCTACAAAATCACGTATCGTTTCCTGCGTAAATTCCTTTCACGGCAGAACCCTGTTCACGGTGTCGGTAGGCGGCCAGCCGAAATACACTGAGGGGTTCGGACCCCTGCCATCGGAACTGACCCATATTCCCTACAACGATATCGCTGCCGCACGGGATGCGATCGGTGACGATGTTTGCGCAGTCGTGGTCGAGCCGATACAAGGCGAAGGCGGCGTCTTGCCTGCAGACCGGGATTATCTTGTAGCGTTGCGCGAGTTGTGCGACCGCACCGGCGCGTTGCTGATCTTCGACGAAGTCCAGTGCGGCATCGGGCGTACCGGGAAGCTGTTCGCCTACATGTCATATGGCGTTATTCCGGATATCCTGACCAGCGCAAAGGCGCTCGGCAACGGTTATCCAATCGGCGCCATGTTGACGACTGCCACCATTGCATCGGCATTCGGCGTCGGTGCACATGGGACCACATATGGCGGCAACCCGTTGGCGGCAGCGGTCGCGCTGCGGGTGCTCCAGACTGTGAACACTCGCTCATTTCTTACCAGGGTCGAGCAGGCTTCTGTACGGTTGGAATCGGCGCTACAAAGTCTGGTTCGCGACTTTCCCCACGTTCTTTCCTGCGTCCGGGGAACAGGCTTAATGCGCGGCCTGCTGCTTGCGAGCGACTGGCGTGGCAAGGCCAAACGCCTCACCGACGCGGCCCTTGAACGCGGGCTGCTGCTGCTTATAGCCGGGCCTGACGTGGTTCGCCTGTTGCCGGCGCTTGTCGTTACGGACAGCGACATCGAAGAAGCCGTAGCTCGGCTGCGCGCGGTTTTGGAAGATCTGGCACCGGCCCAAAATCAAGGAAAGGAATGTCATGCATAACCACTATATCAATGGAAAATGGAAAGTTGGATCGGGCTTAACGCTACCTGTGTTCGATCCATCAACAGGATTGCCTTGCTGGAGTGGGGCCGCTGCGACCCAAAGTGAGGTCGACGAAGCGTGCTCGGCGGCGCGTAAGGCGTTCAAGGCATGGGCGCTCACAAGTCCTGATGAGCGTCTCGCCATCTGTCAGCGCTTTCGCGATCTTCTGGAACAGCACACGGTGGAACTGGCCGGTCTGATCAGCCTGGAAGTAGGGAAGCCCTTATGGGAAGCGCGCGCTGAGGTGGCGACGATGGCCGCGAAGATCGAAGTTTCCGCAAAGGCGTATCGGGCGCGCACCGGCGAATCGACTGCAATAGCGGGCGATGCGCAATTCGTCGTGCGTCATCGCCCACACGGGGTCATGGCGGTATTTGGGCCATACAATTTTCCTGGCCATCTGCCGAATGGTCATATCGTCCCAGCACTTTTGGCGGGAAATACCATCGTCTTCAAGCCCAGCGAATATGCACCGCAGACTGCGATCCGCACGCTCGAGTTATGGATAGAAGCCGGCTTGCCCGCGGGTGTTATGAACTTGATCAATGGTGGTCGTGAAACAGGCGCAGCATTGGCGGCGAACATGGAACTTGATGGCATCTTGTTCACCGGCAGCTGGCGTACCGGTCGTCTTCTCCATCAGCAATTCGCAGGGCGGCCTTCCATGTTACTCGCTCTGGAAATGGGTGGCAACAATCCCCTTGTCGCATGGGACATCGAGAATGTTGACGCAGCTGTGCATCATATCGTGTTATCGGCCTTCGTTAGTGCAGGCCAGCGCTGCACTTGTGCGCGCCGCCTCATTGTTCCGGCAACCTCGAAAGGCAACGCGTTGTTGGAACGGCTGGTGGAAGTAACAAGCCAGATTCGTATTGGTCGTTTCGACGCCTCGCCGGTGCCTTTTATGGGTCCCGTGGTATCGAGCCACATCGCCACCGCCTTGTTGGAGGCACAGGAAAATCTGGTCCGCGCCGGAGGCCGTTCGCTCTTGACCATGCGTTCGCTGCAGGAGGGCACGGGTTTCGTTAGTCCCGGCATCGTCGATGTAACCGCAGCGCGCGGCATTCCTGACGAAGAATGGTTCGGACCTCTGCTGCAAGTCAGTCGAGTTTCAAGTTTCGAGGACGCCATTGACGCAGCCAACGCGACGGATTACGGTTTGGCGGCCGGTTTGCTGAGCGATAGCGAAGCCCATTGGGCGCAGTTTGGCGTCCAGGTACGTGCAGGTGTAGTCAATTGGAACCGACCAACCACCGGCGCTTCGAGTGCTGCGCCATTCGGTGGCGTTGGTCACTCGGGAAACCACAGGCCGAGCGCCTATTACGCCGCAGATTACTGCGCTTACCCTGTCGCATCAATGGAAAGCATCACTCTCGAACTGCCGCCGCAGTTGTCCCCGGGTTTATCGTTCGAGAGAATGCGATCCGAATGATCCATACAACTATTTCTCCGTCGTTGCAGGCCTTGTCCGGTGGCGACATGACCCCGTTGGCACATGCCTTTACCTCACAAGGATTCATCACTCACCAATTAGCCAGCGGGATACTGAGGGTGCAACCACGCTCGTTGGCTTGTCGATCGCAGGTTTTGATTTCGGTAGGAATTCATGGCAATGAAACCGGCCCCATCGCCTTGCTGGATGCGCTGCTGATAGCGCTGTCCACGGATGCGGCTCGGTTGCAAGTCGACCTTATGGTCGTCGTCGGCAATCTGGCGGCCATTGCCCAGAACAAGCGGTATCTGAACGTAGACCTTAACCGCCTGTTTCACACTGACGGGCCGCCGCGCTGTGAAAGCTGGGAACTTCGTCGGGCCACCGAGATCATGAAGGCCACACACCAGTTTTTTGAGCCTAATCACAATGACAAGTGGCATCTCGACCTGCATAGTGCGATCCGTGACTCGCTCTTCCCAGCATTTGCCGTTATACCAACCGCCGTTTCTGGATTAAAGAGGAACGCGCTAACGGATTTGCTTCAGGAAGGCGGCATCGGCGCAGCGATATTCAACGACAGGCCAGCGTCGACTTTCAGCGCATACACGGCAGCCCGCTTTAAGACGGCGAGCGCCACCGTCGAACTTGGAAAAGTTGGTCCACTGGGAGCCTATGAAGATCGCTGCTTCGACGACATGTCCCGCGTATTGCAGCAGTTGCTAACCGCCAATCCAATTGGTGTCCGAGACACACCGACTGTCAGTATCGCGCAATTTAAAGTCGCGCAGGAAATGATTAAGGCAACGCCGTCTTTCCAACTGGCGTTTAGCCGCGACCTGCCTAATTTCACCCGCTTCGCTCCAGATTCGCTACTCGCTGAGGATGAGGGAGCGGAGATCCGCTGTGGCAGCACACCCGAATACATCGTGTTCCCGAATCCCGACGTGGACATCGGCATGCGCGCCGGCCTCACCGTCATCCGCACTGCTTAACTTGATCATCCACCATCATGATTCATACCTTCTCTTCCGCCTTCATTCTTTTGTTGCTGGTTTTGGATCCGCTAGGGAACCTGCCCGTGGTGATCACGGTATTACGTCCGATAGAGCCTTCCCGCCGACCGCGCATTATCGCCGTGGAATCGTTGATTGCCCTCGCCACGCTCATGATTTTTCTACACTTCGGAAAGGGCTTTCTTGAACTCATACATCTCTCCGAACCATCTCTCGAAGTCGCGGGCGGCGTCATTTTGTTTATGGTAGCGATTCGCATGGTGTTCCCCCCGGTGGCTGGCGTATTCGGCGACCTCGGCAGACGCGCACCGTTTATCTTCCCATTAGCAATTCCTCTCATTGCCGGACCATCAGCCCTGGCGACCGTGCTTGTGCTCGCATCCCGACAACCGGAGCGTGTACTTGAATGGAGCGCGGCCCTTGTTTGTGCAATGGCTGCGTCAGCAGCCGTGCTGATGGCGGCCGACGTATTGGATCGTTTCCTGGGCGAATCGGTAATAAGCGGTTTCGAAAAACTCATGGGCCTTCTTTTGGCGGCCATTGCGGTCGAAATGACACTTTCAGGTATCACACATTATTTCAAGCTTTAATTTCTCACGCGTTTATTTATATATGAAAATTTTTCCAGATACTCTTTCGTCGACGATGGAAGAATTTATCGCCCTTCGGCGCGATATACATTCTCACCCGGAACTCGGGCTGCAAGAACAACGTACTTCGGCTCTGGTTGCCAGTCTGCTCGCGTCCTGGGGGTACAGCGTGACCACCGGTTTGGCCGAGACAGGAGTGGTCGGCCAGCTGCGTCGCGGCAAAGGCGCTCGTCGCCTCGGCCTGCGTGCAGACATGGACGCCCTGCCCATTGTTGAACAAACCGGGCTGGCATACGCTAGCAGGATCAAGGGCGTCATGCATGCATGCGGACATGATGGACATACGGCTACGCTTCTGGCGGCGGCCCGTTATCTGGCAGAGCACGACTGCTTTAATGGCACCTTGAACCTCATTTTCCAGCCTGCAGAAGAGCACCCCGGCGGGGCCAGATTGATGATCCAGGAGGGGTTGTTCGAACGTTTCCCTTGCGATGCCATATATGCGATGCACAACATGCCTGGTATTGAACAGGGCCGCCTCGTATTCATTGATGGACCCGCGATGGCGTCGTCCGACGACGTCACGATTACTTTACATGGGACAGGAGGACATGGTGCGATGCCTCACCGGGCCAGCGATAGCATAGTCGCAGCGGCCAGCATCGTACTGGCTCTGCAAACGGTGGTATCGCGTAACGTCGATCCCTTGAAGACGGCGGTGATCACTGTCGGCGCAATTTGCGGAGGGAAAGCCAACAACGTGATTCCCGACAAGGTCGTACTGGAACTCAGCGTACGTGCACTGGATCGCGATGTCCGTAAGCTGCTTGAGCAGCGCATTCACGAGATCGTGGTCGGGCAAGTGGAGAGCTACAAGGTGCGGGCCGATATCTCGTACCGGCGTGATTACCCGGTATTAGTAAATACGCCGAAAGAAACGGATTTTGCACGAGAGGTCGCCATCAATCTCCTTGGCGTCGATCGCGTAACTCTGCACGGTACTCCCCTGACCAGCAGCGAAGACTTCGCCTACATGCTGGAACATTGCCCCGGAAGTTATTTGTTGATCGGTAACGGCGCTGGTGAGGGATCATGCATGGTACACAATCCGGGTTATGACTTTAATGATGAAAATATTTTGACGGGAAGTGGATTCTGGTGTGAGTTAGTGAAGAAGTATTTACAATAATCGCAGCCGCAACTGTCCAGGTTGCGGTTGGATCTTTCAATGAGATTTTTCTGGGTGGTCGGCTGAAGCACCGCATCAATTACTGGAGGCTTGCTATTGGCATACGCGCGACGGTACTGGCGGAAGTGTCATCCACAGTCGCGCTGCTGGTATCGGCGCTTACTCAAGGGCGAAACAGGCGTACTGGCACCGACGCCACGGATACTGGCGTTTTTATATTGGCGTATGACGTGGCAAGGGTCTACCAACCCTTACTTGCTGCCTCGCAGTCATGGTCTGCCCTTCTATGGCATTGCTGAGTAGGCGGCTGTACGACCAGTTACTGAGTTTGACGAAACTGATTTATCTGCATTTGAAGTGACGCTGGAAGCGTCATGGTGCGACTGGCTGGCGTGTATTGATTTGCTCGATGTGGATGTTTTAGAACAGAATCGATGGCGCTTGCGCATCCGTCCGAGTACCTACATTAACTTATCTAAAAAGAAATAAAACTGCACCATCAACTCTTTTGCATAATTACTTCGCACAGCGCCGTAACTATTTTTTTTTAAAAGGAGTGAGTTTTAAAAAGCGACAGAGTGTCAATCTGTTTGCATTTTTACTTCATTTTTATCAACTTTACTTCGGTTGACGACAAGCGGACGCCCGTATGTGCGGAATACTATCCCCTTCAAAAACGTAAGTGCCTGCAAGCGTGCTGGTATTTCGGATATCCCCCTCTAAAGACATCTCATTACACACAGCTACCGCCACCCTGGGATTCTTGCACAGCACCCTGACGTAAAAATTCAAAGATGCAACGACATTGTTACCGTAACGATACTTACATTTATATACACAGCGTAGTAGAACTATAATTATTTGGAGTTTAGTTGACTAAAATAGCCGATTGAATAACATAACCCTCGGGTGGCAGACACGCTTTCGGATCAGGTGCAAATGCTTGCGCTCCAATCTACGCTGCGTGGGGATGCGATTCCTGACGCTTGGGTCGAAGTCAAATCCATGCCATCAATCTGACAGGATGCACTTTTAATATGCCAGAGACCTTTGGAAAGGAATACCTCATCTTCGGAAAGGATCTGCTCGCAGTTCTGACGCAAAGCTGAATCGACGTTTAATGACTCTTCGATATACGACCTTTAATCAACACAACACCGATTACCCTTTCATTTTCGCTGCCGTCGCGCCGCGTTAATTGACTTCATCAACTTCACCCACCGTTACTGGAAAATACACATGAGCAAACCGAACGATACGGCTCCAGCTTGTTTTACCCAGCCTGACCAGACCGCCGAACGCTTAACTGAACTGTTCGTCGATGTAGCGCAAAGTAAGCATATTAGAATCGATCCGGGTTGTGCCAGGCGCGCCGTATTTCGCAAGCTGCATGGGGTCGCCAGCGGTCATTTTGAAATGGTCGCGTCGATTCCTTCCGAGTTGAAGGTGGGCGTGTTCGGTCACAAGAGTCTCAAGGCATGGGTACGCTTTTCCAGCGACGTCGCACCAACTGACTCTGATCTTCTTTCGACCCTCGGGATCGGCATCAAGATGTTCGGCGTGCCAGGTCCAAAGGCTTGAGACGCTGATGGAAGAAGGATACGTGCGCAGGAGCCGCTCCGACGACAGCTTCCGCCTGACGTTGTCGGTACGCGCGCTGAGCGAAGGCTTTACCGATGCCGAGCGAATCGCAACCGTGGCACCCCCCATCATGGGGCGCTTGCTGCAACGCATTACGTGGCCGTCGGACCTCACCACGCCGGACGGCGACGCCATGATCATCCGCGAAACCACGCATCGATTCAGTCCACTTTCATTTCACCGTGCGATGGTTGGGCGGCGCTTGCCTATGTTGTTGACTGCGGCTGGCAGGTCTTACTTTACGCACTGCGCCGAAGCGGAGAGGGAGCAAATCCTGGAACTGCTGCGCGCCGGGGCCGGCGGCGAAGAACAGCAGACTATTGCGAGAAACACGGCGCTGGTCTGCGCGTTGATCAAACGGGTGCGCGAGGAAGGATATGGCAGCAATGACGGCGACTGGGCGGCGCAGGCGAAGATCGGTGCGCTAGCGGTCCCTGTGTTTGCCCACGGTATTGTGCGGGGCAGCCTGAACGTGGTGTACCTGAGACGCGCGGTCAGCCAGGGAGATGCCGAGCGCAAGTTCTTGCCGGAGTTGCAGGACGCGGCGCTGGATATCTGTGCCGCACTTGAGGCCGAGTCAATACAACCACCTGATGCACCTTTATAAAAAGCGTTCTCCATTTTAACGACAGATCAAGTCCGGCATCTTTGTTTGCCTAACCGGATTTACTTCCCCAGTTAAGGCCAATTTATTTAGAGTCAATCAAGATCGGGACGCGCGCTGCCACTTCAAGTGAAATTAACAGTTCTGCTCTGCGACTGGATCGGATGGGCGGTGCTGAGGAACAGGAACTTTCCCCCTATCCTCACACGCGGCTCTGTCTGCCCATTGTTGACGCCGAATAAAAATTGACCACCGGCGGGGGTTGCGGTGTCAACACCCGGGGTTAATATTGGTGTATTGCACAACCATTTGATCGATGGCACCAAAGATCGATTTACCCTCCACATTCAGCATTTCTATACGCACAGTATCGCCAAATTGCAGGAACGGGGTCTTCATCTCCCCTGTGGCAATCTTTTCCAACATGCGTTTTTCTTGCAAACAGGCCGAGCCAAGCGACGTATCACGGTTCGATATCGTGCCAGAACCAATGATGGTGCCAGCGCGTAGCTCGCGTGAAGTCGCCGCATGCGATATCAGGCGTGGGAAATCAAAGTAACAATCCGTCCCGGCGTCAGGAGCTCCCAGCAATTGACCATTAACATGACTTATTAGCGGCAGAGATATCTTGCGGCCATCCCATGCTGCTCCCAGCTCGTCTGGCGTGATTGCCACAGGGGAGAACGCTGTGGAAGGCTTGGAGACAAAAAATCCAAAACCTTTGGCCAGTTCAGCCGGGATCAAGTTGCGCAGACTCACATCGTTGAGGATCATGATGAGTTTGATGTGCTTTGCGGCGTCCTCGACCGTGACACCCATCGGTACATCGTCGGTCACGATCGCGACTTCAGCCTCAAGGTCGATTCCCCAACTGGCATCGGACACGAAGATGGGGTCACGCGGGCCGATGAATGAATCAGAAGCGCCCTGATAAAGCATGGGATCGGTGTAGAGTTGCTGCGGCATCTTAGCATTGCGGGCCTTGCGCACAAGTTCGGCATGATGTAAGTAAGCCGACCCATCGCACCACTGGAAGGTACGGGGCAGCGGCGACTCGACTTTGCTGGAATCAAACGCAAAAGTGTCCGCAGCTTTTCCAGCATTAAGCTGGTCAGACAACTCTTGCAACCGAGGCTGAAGGACACGCCAATTTTCCAGGGCCTCCCGCAAAGTCGGAGAAATGTGGCTGGCATGCACAGCATATTCCAGGTCACGCGAAACAATAATCAGAGAGCCGTCGCGGCTCTCGGTCTTGAGGCTGGCAAGTTTCATGGTTGATCTTTCAGGTATATAAATAAAATAATGACGGTAAGGGCGGGTGCGAAGGCCTTGTCTCTACCCCATGCAACTCTCAGTCGAGAGTGATCTTGTTGATTCTGGCGTGCGCCCGATCCAGCTTTCCAACGCATCGAGTGAGGCCGCCAATTCAGTAATCGAGGTGCACAGGTCGAACACATAATGATCGGGCCGCATAATGGCTGCGCTAGCACCCTGCTCGCCCAACCAATGACAGGCCCGTTCGCCCAGATCCTGCAGGACCAAAATGCCCAGCGCATCAAAACGTGACCGCATGCTGACATCCAGGGCGGCCGCAAGTTTTGCGTCCAGCAACACAGAGTAGTGAGATCCCGCGATGTCGTCTGACCAGCGTCCATCCGGCGCCTCGAACTGAGGCGCCACTTTGCCCACTGCAGCGCGGTCCAGCGTAGCGCGGTGCAAGCCGGGTCCCAGCGTGGGCGTTGGAAAGGTAAAGGTCGTCGCCTGCGTCGAGAGCCGTGCGTCCCGCTCGGCTGCGGCTACTGTATCCGTGATCTGAATCACTCTGCCCACCTCGACTGCCAAAGCCACGAACGCGTGCGCATGGGGGATGCGCTCCGGCCCATAGGTGCCCAGCACTGCTGCGCCCTGAGTAGGTTTCTGCAGAGCATAGGCCAGCTTCCAGCCCAGATTGGCGATATCGCGCATCGCGGCGCACAAGCCCTGGCCGAGGAAGGGTGGGGTCTGGTGGACCGCATCACCTGCCAGCAGCACACGTTCATTCTGCCAACACCGTGCCACAAGCGAGTGAAACATATAGGTCGCGGCACGCTCGAGCGTGCCCTGTGATGGCTTGACCCAGGATTTCAGCAAATTCCATACCATCTCAGGCTCGGTCATAGCCTTGGGATCTTCGCCCGGCAGCAGCATCAATTCCCAACGCCGCCGCAATGGGCTTACATAGATAGAAGTAGACGGCCGCGTTGGATCGCAGTGCTGCACCGAATGCTCGGGCAGATCGAGTGGCCGGTTCAGCACTGCATCTACCACCAGCCAGGCTTGATGTTCGCCCAGATCGTCAAAGTCCTCGCCGCCCACCCATTGCCGTACCGTAGAACGTGCGCCATCGCAACCCACGACATAACGCGCGCGCAACGTATTCGGCGCGCCACCGTCCGTCGCCACGAGGTCCAGCTCCACCCCGTCGGCATCCTGGCGCAGAGTACGCAGCACGACGCCCTCCTGCAAGCTGACCTTTGAAAAGCGCGCCAAGCCCTCGCGCAGTATTGTTTCCAGCTCCGGTTGGTGAAAGTAATAATCGTTGTGCCAACCATGTACACCGAGCCCCTCCACGCCAGCGCGCACGAGTAGTGTGGCGCCTTCGGCATTGACCCAGTGCATGCCGCCGCCGGGTCGCATGATGGGCATTACACGCGAGGCCAGCCCCATGGACTGGAAAATTCGCATGGTCTCGCCGTCGATGTGCACCGCCCGCGGAATCGGCAGCACGCCCACATTGCGGTCCAGGACGCGGACTGTCAGGCCATATGCGCCCAAAAGATTGGCTAGCGCCGCCCCGGCGGGACCGCAACCAACGATGACCACGTCATAGATGGTCGACTCGGTTGGTAATTCAGTGATTTTTTTATGCATCATCATAATTTTCCTGCTTAAAATTTATTGAAAGAACGAATATGTCCCGCATACCCCATTCATGCACAAATCGACGCCATGTCCCCACCAACGATGCCTTCGAACGCGAAAGGCCCGAGGTGATGTGGATGGATCAGAATCGCATTTCCGTTTGACGTAACGTAAAGCCCTTTGAACCTCGTGTTATTCGCTAAACGGAAGATTGTTTTGACCTTCTGCCCTCATGCAAAATACGTTCAACGTCATCGCGACGAGCGCGTAGTAGCCGAGCAGGCCCACCAGATTAACGGTCACCGTGTGACCGAAGCGCGCCACCGTCTGATTGAAGGTGACATCCGAGACGCGCCTGGTCTCGTAAAGTTCGGTCGCGAATGCGACAATCAGTGCGTCATCTGCACTCTCGAACGTCGGCGCGGCACCCGTGCGAATGGCCTCTGCCGTAATGGCTGGAATGCCTGCTTCGAGTGCAATCGGATAATGGATGTGCCACTCTGCCTGCGACTTCCATCGCGCCGCAGTAACCAAAATAGCCAGCTCGGAAAGACGTAGTGGCAAACCTGTGTTGTAGCGACAAAATGCACCGAGGCGTTGCGCGTGCTGCGCTAATGTTGGACTGTGAATCCAGCTCAGGAATGGGCCGTTCAGGTTGCCCCGTCCAGAAATTATTTCCTGCAGTACGGCTTGCTGTTCTGGTGTGGCACTCGCAATGTGGAACGGTGGAAGTCGGTTGCTCATGGTAATTCCCTATACAATTACGTGAATAGTCCGGTCAGGCGTGTACGCCAGCCGGACCAATTTATTGCACCGCTGGATCTTGGACCAGGCTAGAAACGATGCCGGATGCCGGCTAGAAGAAGGTTCTGGCTGCGACCGGTCGACGGCGCGTTCAAATAGATGTCAGCGACAGCATGGGGCCCAGCAACGCGTTGAACGACATCGAACAAATACACATCCGTTGTTTTCGACAAGAAATAGTCGACGCTCAGCATTGCGGTATGCCAGTGTGGATTTGCGTCCAGACCACCATATTTTCCATGCGTGTACGTGTACGACGCCCCGAACATCAACGCCGAGGTCAAATAGTAGGTGAGCGAAGTGTCGTAGTTGGTTAGTTGCAGGTTCGTATGGTCGATATAGGAGAGCTGAATCAAATCTCCCAGCAGGCTCCACTTCAGGCCGTGGCCAAAGTCGTAGGAACCGCCCACGCCGTAATTGCGCTGTCTTTCCACGCCGGCAGCACCGTTTATAGGACTCTGATGAAACAACAGGAACGGCGCTCCGGAATAGTCGTCCGTCACTGCACCGGTTGGATTTGCCGCGCCCGGACGGTCCAATTCAACATACGCTGCCGCGAGCTTTAGCGGACCCGCCCCGTACCCGGCACCGGCACTGAATGCGCGGTTTAATGCGAACGTACCCGCCGCATCTCCAAACGCATACAAAGCCTCCATATTCATGCCATTGAAGGTTGGACTCACGTACTTGATAGCGTTGTTATAGCGCCAGCTACCCATCAGGTTATCGGCATCGCCCGGATGTGCGGCGAGACCCGAGGCTGCGATTGCCGCATCCAGTGGCGTTAAATAATCCCAGAACATGTCATATTGACGCCCTAACGTGACGGTGCCAAGCGAATGACTGCTCAGTCCCACGAAAGCTTGTCTGCCGAACAGGCGTCCGCCCTGTCCAAGCTTGCCGGTCGTTATGTCAAACCCATTTTCGAGTTGTGCGATGGCAAAGTCGCCATTACCAATATCCTCTGTCATCTTGAAACCGAGGCGATTGTTCTGGTTTGATCCGCTGATCATCTTTACATTTTTCGCACCACCCTCGTTGTTGACCCACCCCACCCCGTCAGAGATCAGGCCATACAAAGTCACACTGCTTTGTGCCCGCACCGACGCACAAAGCATCATGGCCGTTGCTACGCAAGCGATTACAATAGTTGATTTCATAAATTTTTATCGTTATAGTATTTTGGTGGAAACGAATGGGCGGTTAGCGCGAATGCGATCAATTTCCCGCTAAATTGCTCCGCCGCATTTCTGGGATCGTAAGAACGACAAACGCGCCAATAACAAGAATTGCTGCTGCGTAGAGCAACCCACTCGAAAAGCTGTGTGTCACGTCCTTGAGTGCACCGACAATGTACGAACTGAGCGCAGTAGCGACATTTCCCAGCGCACTAATGACCGCGATCCCGATAGCTTTCACGTTGTCCGGCAGCATCTGATCGGGCGACGTCCAGAGAATGGCGGAAGCGCTGAAGCCTCCGGCGGAAGCCAAGCAAAGGCCAGCCAGCCGGACAAGCGGCTCACCGGCATAAGCTGTCATGACCCAGCCAACCGCAGCACAGCAGATCGGAAAGAAGACGTGCCATGTACGCTCTCGCATGCGGTCCGAATGCGAGCCCAGCCATATCATGGCCACAACGGTGACGAGTTGAGGTACGGCGGCCAGAACGCCCATCCGAACGTTGCCGGCTCCGGCATTAAATGCTGCCAGGATTTGTGGCCCCCAGATATTTACCATGCCCATAGTCGTGACAAGGCAGAAGTAAACCGTGGCAAACTTGATTATTTTGAGATTGAGGACCTGACGCACGATGCTCACTCCCGAGTACACGGTAGCACTTAGTGCGAGCGTTTTTTCCTGTGCAAGCGTGTCGATGAGCCATTTTTTTTCGGCTGCCGATAGCCATGTCGCATGGGCTGGCTTGTCATCAAGATATTTGAAAACCACGATACCAAGTATGACCGACGGTAACCCCTCCAAGGCGAACAGCCATTGCCAGCCCGCCAGCCCCATCAATCCATCGAGGTTAAGGAGGTAACCTGACGAAAGAGAGCCAAGCATGGCAGTAATCGGCATGGCCACCATGAAAAGTGAGCTTGCGCGGGCACGGTGGCTGCTTGGAAACCAGCAGCTCAGGTAATAGAGCATTCCTGGCATGAAGCCCGCTTCTGTCACGCCCACGAACGCGCGTATCACATACAGGGTCGTGGGATCACGTGCAAACATCGTGCATGTGGATGCGATACCCCAACATATCATTAAGACCGCCATCCAGCGCCGCGGTCCTACCCTCATTAGCATCGCATTGCTCGGTACGCCTCCTAGCACGTACGCAATATAGAAAATGGTCGATGCAAGTCCGAAAGCAACCCCTGTCAAGTGCAAATCCTTGGACATGGCAACGCCGGCAAAACCGATATTGATCCGGTCCAGAAAAGAAAACACGAACAAGATGAAAAGAAACCAGGTCAGTCGTCGCGACACTTTTCGGACGACAAGTTCCGGTGATATAGGAGCGTGTTCTGGCGCGAACGCTTCAGGCACGCCGGGTGCCTCTGACGACGAAACAAGCGCAGTGCTGTTGGTCGGGTAAGTCATTAAATTCTCCTCCATATTGCCCTTTTTTTTGGGCTTGGTTTTCGCCCGTATTTTTGGGCGTTTTATTGCGGTATTCTGATCGACGAGTCAGTCGCTGCCGTCATGACTCCCAGTTATGTTTCGATGATCTGCCATGCATATAGGGCTTGTTCGAGCAGCAATGCTAAAGGTACAGTATCGTGTGCGATTCCATATATTTGGCGCTCTGGCCACGCAAGTACAGTTGCGGTCTTGATCGATACGACCCAGTCGTGTATTAGCGCGTTCGCGATCGTGAGCACCTTCATTTTCGCCTGTGATGCGTGATTAATTGTCCCGTGGGTCAGGTCCGTAATATCTGGTTGCACCAACAATGCGGAGCAGTAACCCTCGGCGGCGGGGCGATGCTGCCAACCCCCGCCGCATCGCGTATATCTTAGATAAGTCGCGTATCACGCCTCGACAGCGATTGAATTGCGAAGGGTACCGATCAAATCGACCTCTACCTCGACGACATCGCCCTCTTTCATGAATAGCGGAGGATTACGCTTTGCGCCCACACCACCAGGGGTGCCGGTGACGATGACATCTCCAGCCTCAAGTGGTGTGAACGTCGAGAGGTAAGCGATGAGTTTAGCAATCCCATGAATCAGCATCGGCGTCGTGGTCCGCTGCACTTCCTGTCCATTCAAACGCGTAATAAGGGTCATAGTGGTATCTGGAAGAATTTCATCGGCCGTCACCATCCACGGTCCGAATGCACCCGTGCGATAAAAATTCTTACCAGGGCCCCATTGCCCCGTATGTCGTTGCCAGTCGCGCACAGATCCGTCGTTGTAGCACGCATATCCGGCAATGTGATTCCATGCGTCGGATGGTGCTATCCGACGCCCACCACGGCCGATGACGATGGCAATCTCACCTTCAAAATCGAATTCATGCGACTCGGCGGGACAGAGCATGGGTTGAGCATGACCAACCTGAGACGCGGGCACGCGCATGAAAATCACTGGGTTCTCTGTGGTCTCACGGTTTGTTTCCTTCACATGATCCGCATAGTTCAAACCCACGCAGAATATCTGGCCCGGATTCGGAATGACGGGCAAGAGAGTGATATCAGAGAGCAGATAGTCAGCTGCCGAATCGCGGGCAGCGGCTTCGGCTTCATGCAAGGCATCAGCGGCAATCAGCGCCTTCAGGTCAGGATAGCGCTGGCTCAGACGCTTGCCGAGATCGAATACAGCCTGATCTTTAACGAGTCCGAATGAAGTTCCTTCTTGCGTGATAAAGCTGACGAGTTTCATAGCGTTCCTTGGCGGAAAAAGTGTGGGGGTACATGATTGAGAGTGTAAATAAAATAGTGTTTTTATCTTTATTTGATAATATACTATAAAACAAACGTAAATCAATACGTTTTTCTTTGATTTTTTATCAAATAAAATGGAGGCACTAATGGCACCATCGAAAACAATGCGTCGCGGATTGTCCTTAAGTCACATGGGCTTCTATGTGAACGACATGGCATGTATGGAGGATTTTTATACGCGTGTACTTGAGTTCACGGTAACCGACCGAGGGTCGCTTCAAACAGAGCGGGGAAATGTACAACTCGTATTTCTGAGCAGAAATCCGGCAGTACATCATCAAATCGTTCTAGCCAGCGGTAGGCCTGAGCAACTCGCATTTAACCCAATTAATCAAATTTCGCTGGAGGCAGACAGTTTGGAAACACTGAAGGGGTTTCATCAGCGCTTCGTGTCCGAAGGGATAGGTGAGATCATGCCAATTACGCACGGCAATGCGATTTCCTTCTATGCTCCGGATCCAGAGGGAAATCGTCTGGAGTTGTTCATTGACACCCCCTGGTACGTCGATCAGCCGATGCGGATTGCGATCGATTTCGACCTGCCAAATGACAAACTGATGGCGTTTGTAGAACAGCATGCGCAAGCCTTGCCCGGGTTTCGGCCACGAAGCGAATGGGAAAGGGAGATGACGATACGGATGGGCGTCGCCACCTAACGATCGGAATCCACCAGGCAGGCGCACGCGGCCTGCGCGGAAGGACTCAAGCCTCGACGACTGCTCGCGTACGCTGCGACGTACGCGCAGCCGCATCCTGAATGGACTCAACAAGACGTTCGAGATTTAAGAACTCTATGCGCGGCGTCGGAATAATCAACGCGAGCGCCCCTACAGCTTCGCCGGAGTCGTCCATGAAGAGCGGTGCCGCGATAGCTGACACTTCAGCCTCCAGTTCTCCCCATGACAGATAAAAACCGGCGCGCCGGATGCGCATCAACAACGAGCGGAATTCCTCCAATGTTGTGCCCAACCCGCTCTGTAATATTTCTTCACTGTGCGATTCGAATAGCACTGCCAGCTTGGCTTTAGGGAACGTCGAAAGTATGGCCTTGGCCGCCGCACCGCGAAAAAGCGGCCGCGGTCTTCCTCGACCATATCGCAACGCAAGCGCTGTATCGCGCGTCTCGCGGTGCGTATCCACAAGTTCGTGTCCGTACCAGCGTGACATCACGACATCAAAGCCAGAATGCTCGCTCAACTCTCGCATGATCGGCTGTCCGACGGCAAGAAGCGGATCAGATATACGCAGATGATAGTCGAGTCTGATGATACGTGGTCCCAAACCATACTGCCCGCCAGAGAAGCGAACCAGCAAACCAGCTTCGAGCAGTTCGCGCACGTAGCGATAAGCCGTTGGCGCGGAACAGTCCAACTCGAGGGCAACGTCCTCTGCCGACAAAAACGGCTTCTCGCCTGAAAAGAGTTCCAATATTGAAAGTAGTCTGGTGAAGCTGGTCATTTAAGCCCCTGCGGCGATGGCGACACCCATAAGGATATTCTGCTTGTTGCCGCGGTTGACGGCCCGCAGCCATAAAAACCAAGTAGTGTCGGATGTATGGAACTTCTTTTCAAAGCACAATCGAATAGACGCAGCATCAGGCATGGCGGGTAAGTAAAGTATCGAAAACACTGATTGTAGTCGAGGCTTGCTTCAAAATGGCGTCAAATATGAGCCTAACCGTTTTGAAATATTATGTCTGCCCTAATTGAAGCGGCTGAACCCGGACAACTTTTGGTACCAACCCACTTTGCACATTTTGGCAGTCGTGATGCCATCGACAAGATCCTTCAGCGCATGGTGCAGGCGAATCAGTTGCCTCGCTTCGGCAGGCACCTATATGACAGGCCCAAGCTCAACAGTTTGACTAAACGCCCGACAATCCCCGACTACCGAGCGCTTATTGAAGCCATTGCCCGCAGGGATCAACTTCGCCTATTGGTAGACGTTAAGACCGCTGCCAATGACCTTGGTCTGACTTACGCGGTGCCGGCTCGCATCACCACTCACACCGACACCCGCCGCCGCGCAATTCAATTAGACAAGCGCACCATCGAGTACAAGCAAACGACACCCAGCCGTCTCTGTTAGACGGGGAGGTCAGCTATGCGCATCGTACAGGCGCTGCACTGGATGAAAGACACATTGACTTCGTAGCGCGGTCCTATCCTGAGCAAGCTGACGAAATTGCTGGCCGACCCTGTACACGGTGCCGCGATCCGCCAGGATCTGCTTGATGACTTCAGCGTGTAACCGGCGCGAATGCAAAATTTGGTCCTTGAACTTTCTGGATGTGACACGCAGGCCGCATTGACCGCTACCGAAAAGCCATCAGCTTTACGTCCCCGCTTGGCCAAACACGTGGAGGTCCGTTGAATCCAGCATTCCATATCGTTATCACCGCTAGCGATGCCGATCGGAGAGACTAGTTTTTCACCGCTACAGCCCGCCTTGGTACTGCGGTCCAGAACGTCGAAAAGGATTTTTGGGTCTTACTGGACATTAGATGCGCCGTTCCATGGTCTGGAGGTTGTGGTGGACCTCGTCTGTTATTCAAGGGCGTTACTTCGCTCTCCAAGGCCTTCAGTCTGATTTTTCGATTTTCCGAAGACATTGACATCACGATCTTCCGTGACAACTTGGGACAGGAAGCGAAGGTTTCCGATCAGGATGCGCCGAGCGGGAAGAAGAGTTTTGTCGCAATAACGTCACTAGTTTAGAATTTGTGTTTTGACAGACGACAAATATCTGCAATGAACCTATCTGTAATATCTAATGACGAGCTGATTCCTGAAATGACAACGGCATTGAAACGATTGCATTATCCGTTGGAAATAATGTTGATGTGCGTGCGTTGGTATATTGCGTATCCATTGAGCCTGCGCCAACTGGAACAGATGATGGCTGAGCGCGGCATCGAAGTGGATCATTCGACAGTGCATCGGTGGGCGCTCAAACTATTGCCGTTATTTGAGAAAAAGTTTCGCAAAGTGAAGCGTCCGGTGGGGACTAGCTGGCGTATGGATGAGACCTATATAAAGGTCAAAGGTAACTGGAAATATCTGTATCGTGCGGTAGACAAAGACGGTCAAACTGTTGATTCTCTATTGACAACAAAGCGCGATAAGCAAGCCGCTATGCGCTTCTTTCGCAAAACCATGCTTGACAATGGCATTCCTGAAAAAGTGGTGATGGACAAGAGCGGTGCCAATAAAGCAGGCATTGATACGATCAACATCAGCCATGGAAATGCCATCATCGTGCGCCAGGTAAAGTATCTCAACAACATCGTTGAACAAGATCATCGCGCCGTTAAACGCATCACCAAACCGATGATGGGATTCAAATCTTTTCGGGCTGCTAAAATCATACTTGCTGGTATTGAGACCATGCACATGATACGCAAAGGACAACTAATGCACAGGGGCTTCCAGAAAATAACAGCAGCGCAACAATTTTATGCACTCGTTGGATCAGGCCGTCCAGCATAGGGGCGGGCAGACCATCCACGGCTTCACTTCAGCTTTTTTCCTTAATGCGACACAACCGTTCGCAGGGACACGACATGAGTCTCGGGCTAAGAACGCTGACTGTACCGAATACGGTATCGATCTTGAGTCGTCGGTAGTCCTTCAGTTGCGTCTGTCGTTGACAATGACTGCACACGCGTCGTATTTCGCAGTACTCATCCGCTTGCGCCGGAATCACTACTTGCTGTAACCCGGAGAGCAATTGCTTGCCGTCGGCAAGTGATAATCCAATCGACTCTGGGTCAAGTAACTGGACAGGGCGGTCAAATCGCGCCACTTCGATTATTGTGGTTTCGCCCCAATCCGTCACCAGCTCAGCCCGAACGACGATCTTCATGCTGCTCTCCCCAGAGTTGCTTACTCACCCCCCATTCCAACACCCGAACACTCTGCTCATCAGGATTAGAGGCAATTACCCCCACATTTTTAACAGTCCCTCAATTTGTTTGCACTTTTACTTCGTTTTTTTATCACTTTTACTTCGGTTGACGTCTGGGTGGGTCAGTTTTCGGTCAGCGGCAACACCATTGTTGCGCCGTTTCCATAAACCGGGTGAGGAAAAGCGCTCACTCGTTATTGTGCCGGAAGACGCCTACGATGATTGGTTAGGGTGCCGCGATCCTGAAGTGGCGAGGGCTTTTTTGCGTCCCTTCCCTACTGATCGAATGACGGCATGGCCAGCGCCAAAGTTGTCGGTAAAGAATTTCGTTGATGAGAACTACCTTATCTAGCCCGCGATTTCCGCCTCTCTGCCGTAACCGTAACGCCCATCCTAGACTGATTCCATATATCTATGCGTATTCGATATTTGAAACAAATCTCGAAAGGAATGCAGGCACAGTTCGAGAAAGAGACGGATAAAAGGATTTCCTGCATCGACAAATGACATGGTTAAGATGGTGCTTTTGGCATGCCAGATTCGAGAGAGCTGAGGATAAAATCCGACAGGCGCTTTTGCTATGCCGCATCATCTCGCCAACACATGAGATGGGTAGTCAGCAGGGCGCATTTTCTGGCAAAAGTATAGTGTACTGTGATCAATGACTATCTTCCGGCGAAGCTTGCAGTTTATTGCAAGAACATGAGCGAATTGCCGAAGCCATAAGCCGATTAAATTAAACTTTTACATCAGGTGCTGACAAATACGTTACGCAACATCAATCAATGATAACTGATGACTGACCGCTAGCACAGGTTCGAAGATATTACGCGCCAAGTAGGCAACAACTGGTACGGGAACACCGTCACCAGCAAGGTGATATGCGTCATTATAACGCTCCGGTAAAACGTAACTATCGTCCAATCCCATTAATCGAGCTGCTTCTCTTGGCGAAAGTAACCGTGATCGGATAACACTGCCATTTACCGAGATAATCGTCTGTCGGCTCGATCCACCCTTTGGGGTACGTAGACAACCAGCAATACCGTCAAAACGTACTTCTGCTCGTTGTACTCCATCACGCATGCGGCGGTAAATGGTACCTATCTTTAGCTGGCGAGCTTGTTGAGCGAGCATGACTTTTTGCCGGTTTACGTACGTCATCATTTCAAGCAAACGCGAGGTCTGCTCATCGGAATGCCATGCTACCCCTTTTGGATTTTTCTCAATGATGTCGTCCAATGTCTTGAGGTGTAGGCTAGGCACAGGCAGATTCCACCAAAGCCACTTATCTTTGAGTTTGCCAGGGAGACGGTTATGAGCCTTGATGAGTGCAGCTGCGTGCCAAGCTGGATTTGGATTTTCGGCGACTAAGTCCTGTGGGGTCGGTAACCTATCATCGATGCCAATGATGAAGAGGCGCGGTCGTGAATGGGGTACGAAATGCACTGCATCAATGATCATCGCACCCACGAGATAGCCTGCATCTGTCACGGCATTTATGATTGCCTCAAAGTCTTTACCAGCATGGCTGGTCAGTGCACCATATACATTTTCAAGGGCGATAATCTGCGGTCTTCGACCCTCCCTGCTAAGTTGTTTCATCAGCTTGATGAACGCCCAAAAGGTGCCGCTGCGCTCTCCATCCAGGCCAAGCCCATTTCCGGCCAAGGACAGGTCTTGGCAAGGAAAAGATGCCCAAGCGAGATCAGCCTTGCCTGGCAGCTGGTTTGTTTTGATCGATGCAACATCGCAGACGACTAGATGATTATTACCCCAATTAGCGCGATAGGAAGACGCTTTTTTTTCGCATAAATCATTGGCAAATAAACATTGCCAGCTTTTGCCCAAGCCTGCATTGACCATTCCGCCACCTGCGAAAAATTCGTAATAGTGTCCCATCTGAAAAGCCCTTTATTTTATTGCATTGTCCCTGATTCGTAACATTATTGCCATCACATGCTTTGTCGATGTATTAGGACCTAATGATTTGTTAATTAAATAACTATTACTAGGCATACGTTCATAAATATTCATGTTGTAATTTTATAAAAGGATGCTGTAATATCAACACATATGAAGCGATCTAGCAGGACTGCAAAAACAGTCCAAGCCGCAAATTAATTTTTCTTGGTTGTTTGTATAGCACGGCCGCTGTCAAATTATTTTGAACCTCGGCTGCACATTACATATTTGGTTGTGATGCGTACTCAAGCAGTCAACATTTGGTCAGGACTTTACAACCATGCGCTGTATTAACGCTGTTGCGTGGACTATTACGTGAAAAATCAGAACGATGCAAATAGAGATATTGTGACTAGAAAGCTGCCCTCCACCTTGGATGAGTGGGAGCGGCTACTGGTTAATTATTTTTTGATGATTGCGCCAGATGGTGATGCCAGCGATATACATTCTTTTGAGGTGACCCGCAGCACTCTTGCCATAGCTTGCGGGGTTGATATGGCGTTTGAAGAAGAGGTCGAAGTGGCCTTTCGCAAGGTCTTGGTCAATGATCCGTTGTTGATCGAATCTCTTAAGTGTGGATCTCAACGAATTTCTACCAACGAAGTTCCGCGATTTTTTACGCACCTGATATTGACCCTTTTCATCGATAGCCTGCTAGATGGAAAGCACCTTTCGAAAGGTGCCTTTCGTGGAAAACTGTCAGACTGGCTCGGAAAAGGTAAATTTGCGAATCTAAAGGGTGTCGCATCCACGTGGAAAGAACTGGTTACCTGGCTAGATCAGCGAGTGGCGGCGGGAGATGCATTTCGACACTTGGTGTTACCCGATCCGAGGGGCTGGAATCAAATCGGTTACACACGCCGTCTATCGTTCCCCAATCGCTCTGACATCCGGTTAGTCGAACGGGTCGTGCAGGAACGCTGTGTGAGTCTGGATTATCCGGCAGTGGCGCTCAATGCGTTCCTGCTTGTCAAGGATGAGGCGTCGACCGGCTTACGGGACGCAATCGAAGATTTCCGACTTTCTTATTATGCGCAGCGTCGTGCTCTCGCTGAGCACCGCTTCTGGCGATTGCTTACCCGTGTGCGTGTCGGAATGTACAAGGGTACTTCATATCAAACGAATCTCGAACTGATATTCAACGAAGATGCTGAAAGGGAGTTCTGCACGTCCTTTCAAGAAGAAACTGAAATACATGGTTTTAGCAGCCTAGCTGAGGCACTCATTAGTAGTGGGGCCGCCTCTAGCGCCAATCTTGGTCCGGCAATTAACCGTGGCATTCTTTTTTTTCGGCAAACGGGCTTGGGACGCTGGCAAGTTGAGCCGGATCTCGCGCGATGCCACGACCGCGTCTATGTAGCGCTTGCGACCAAGCACGAAGGTACGATAGGCCAGCGACTAGGACAACTGATCAAAGTGGGATGGCTGATTACCGCTGAGCCAAAGTCGATCAAGGTCGTAGACTCAACTCTGACCCAAGCATATTTTTTGGCCGGTGCAGGTGAGCGGATCTTTCGGCCTGCAGTAACCAATGGTGTTCGCGTCCAAGGCCTATGGCTTGGACTACCCCGATTCCTGCCAAGCATTGACGCTGACACCAGCGAACTCGTGGTTTCCGCCAACACCGTTGAAGCACCTGCCGCTAAGATCGTCAGTACAAACGGCGTGGTGCAATTGGTTTCCGACGTACCGCTGGTCGGTATCTACACAGTTAAGCCAGAGCTACACAACGGGGAGCGTTCTGCACCTTGGCAGTTACGGATGCAGTTTGTCGACCGTGCTTTGCCCCATGCCGTCTTGAACGGTGCTCGCTACAAATTGGAGCCTATGCATGACTGGAACTGCGTTGAGTCTCGCCTGGTCTGGTGCGATGGACGGGAAGCGCTTGATTGGGAGCCTGGTAGCACTGCAATGGAGAACCTATTGGAAGCGGTATACGCAGACGGCGGCTCCGGGTGGGACGAGAAGGACTTGGTTGACCTTGTTCGGCGCGCGGCAGACAAACTTGATCCGTGGTTGATGCTACGTTTGTTGCAGGACGCAGGCGTCATTGCGCCGAGGCTACGACAAGGATGGAAGGGCCGTGTATGGACGCTGGTTGCACCGCGCATCGTCAAAGTCTGCTACGGGAATGCTGAGATGGCATTGGTGGAAGGTGCGCTTTGCAGCCAACTGCGTGACGATTTCAAATTGGCTGTCCAAGGCTTAGGTGGGCACTGCTTCAATCGACAAGATGTTGAGCAATGGTCCGTACCTGTGATGGGAGCAGCTGGCGTATCGCCCGTCGCACTGGCTGAGCGATTGGGATGGCCGCTAGCCATGGAGGTAGATACTGCTGGTTCCGTACCGTTTGCGCTTGCTGATACCAAGCGACACGCGGAGCACTATCAGATCGCGTCCACCTGGTGTTGGAGCGCGAGACGCTTTGTGCGCACGGGTGCGATTGACGGGCCGGTTCGGTTGAGCTTGCGATCCCATCAAAATAACACTGACCATGACGTATACCGCGTCGAGCAGGGTGGGCGTTCGTTTCATTATTTATCACGGTGCGCGGCGATCATTGCGGCGCACGGAATGGCCGCCGTCCCTATGTTCGAATTTCGCGGTGACCATATTGCCCGGTTATCCCAGGAAGGCTCTTTGCCAGATTTGCTTTCCGCGATGTTACGGCGATGCCGGCTCAGGGCTGCGGGGATGAATGGACGGCACTACGTCTATCCAGCTTCCGAGGCAGACGTGCGGTGGCTTGTATCTTTACTTCCTGGATGCATAGTCGGGCCGGCAATCAGTGAGCAGTGTTCGGCAGGCTCAGTGCTTTCTACAGCTCGCAGATCGGGAGGCAGACTGCGGCCGCAATGGCTGGATAACCAGCTGGTCTTACAACTTAACAATGAAAGAACAGAATGATATCCAGCCCTATGTGGTACATCGGGCGCTGTGTAAGGCTCCATGAGCATGACAAAGCAGCAAATCTGGAAGTTATCGCCCGTCTGGGTGATAGTGGCTGGGAGCTGGTTAAAAATGCACGGCGCATATTTGGAGGAGCCGGAGAAGTTGATTTCCGCGGTAAAGATGCGAAGACAATCGCACTCGGCGAGTGGGGGAGGTTCCAGCTATCTGGTAAAGGAAACAAGGCAAGTAGCCTCTGGACTGTCGGCGATTACAAACCACTGTACCACTATGTTGATTTGGGACATTTAGGTGGTGCAGAGCAAGTACAACGCTACTTGGCTGCAGAAGAACTGAGAATGTCCGAGCCTCCTGGAGGTTGGGTTTTGCGATCACTCCCGACAGAGGTACTTCTAGTCGACTTGCGCCAAGTCCAAGGCATTGCTCAGATCGCAAATTTGACTGAAAAAGTCCCCGCATTTTCATTTGTTTCCGACGCAATCATTCGTGTACCAGTTGAGGCTGGAGATGTCGTATTGTACGATCTTCGCCATAACGGTAAGCATGTCATTGCTCACATTTACGACTGGTCGTCGGATGAGGCCTATGCGTTGCGCATTGCGCGCGCCATTGCCAATACTTCCGACCCTCGAGTCAATGAGACCATCGCCTGGCTGAAGGAGCATGCGAAGAGTGGTCAAGCTTTACAGTCGTTAAGCGGCAATGATCTTGCTGCTGCCAACGATGCGCTACGCTCGGGAAAGCTGGTTAAGCGTCTCGTAGAGGACCAAGGACTGCTGCGCGGATTCGTGAATGCGATGCTTGCAGATCCTCGTGTTGCTGTACTGGTTAAAACAGGGGCTGATATCATCGCTGCGGAAGAGCGACGCGCAGCGCGCGCCAAATTCGATGCTGATATGCTACGCGAGCTGGAGCCGATACGTCGCCAACAGCTGGCAGCGTTGGATGCAGAAATCGAGAACTTCGCGTGTCAGGCACGTAAAGAAGCTGAGGACCGGCAAGCAGAATGCGTGCTGGCGCTTGAGTGCGAACTAGCTGTACGAAAAAAAGAAGGTGAAGAGAAAATTAGCCGAAGGTTGGACTCACGCACAACCGTGCTCGAAAAACAAGCTGATGAGCTTGCCAGTTGCTGCGACAAGTTACGTGTTGAGCTCGATGCACAACGCGCAGAGTCCGAGGAAATCGACACCCGGCTCCTATCTCTGCGCGCAGAAGAGCTAGAAACGTCAGACAACCTCGACAGACTTCTTGCACTGGTTAGTGTAGCTAAACTGCAAGTTAGCGCCGCATCGTACAGAATGCTAGTCCCCCTGCCAGCACCAAAAGAGGGTACGCCGCTGCAGCTTGCCGAGGTTAACGCTCTTGTCGCACGCTCCCTTCTTCTTTCGGAAACCGGCAAGGTTCTGATGCTACAGTTTCTTGCGCTCGTGCTGGCGGGTGAAGTTCCTGCACTTTGTGGTCCGGACGTTGAGGATTTTCTGTTGATTGCGGAATCCTTGTTTGCAAACGCGGTATCAGTGCGGCTGGAAGCTGATCCGACTATCATCACTTTCGAGGATCTTTGGCTGCGTCCAGGAACCAACGTACAGACAGCTCTGGGCCAGGCGTTGGTGTTCGCCGGTGGCACGGATAAAGCTAATCCGAGAACGATACTGGCCATAATCGAGCGCGCTGAACGTTCAGGTGCGCGCTTCTGGTTTCCTGCCCTCGCTGCGCGCGCCCGGCGCGGTGAGCTGCCACGACGGCTTCTTATATGCATCACCATCGAAAACGAAGATAACGAGGAGGCTGCGAAGGTCTTCGCACGTACTGTACGGTTTGATGTCAGGGCGGCATTAGCGGCAAAGGCTGTCATTGCGGTGATTACTATCCCAACTATTGGTTCTAGGCATGAACTTGACCCCGGTGAGCGCCTGGAAAACCTAACTGATGGGCTTCCCGCCATCGCGCCACACGCACGGCAACTCAGTGTTGCTACCGGGCAGCGGGCCGCACGGGCCGCCGTCGAAGCTGTGAGGCTCGGCGTTGCGTATGAACCTTTAACTGAACTTTTTATAGCTGTGTCAGGTGTTAATACGGTGCCCACTGCTGTCCAACCTTGGAACAGACCTCATGCTTGACCCTATCGGTGGCTTTGACCGTATTAAGAATTTTTTTATCTCTTACGTAGAGACCAGTTTTCGTATTTCAGATCCCTGCGTGACCAAGGCGCGCCGAGATCTGCTTGAATCGTCCGATACGCTGGCGACAGAACCTTTACTTGAACCTGTGCTGCGTTATGAGACGAGCGATAAAAAACTCGAGGAACTGGCCTTATTAGAGCATGGACCTCTTGATAGCCTGTCCGCAGAGGGTAAGCACGCATTCGTCGAACTCGCGTTGTCCGGGTTGTTCGAAGGTGATCCAGCTAACGGAAAAATGCGGCGCAAGTCACGCTATGCTCCTTACCGCCATCAGATATCAATGCTTGAGCGCGGCATTAAACCAGGGCACCCGGGAATCGTTACCTCTGGAACTGGATCGGGCAAAACGGAGAGCTTCATGCTGCCAGTTCTGGCGGCTATCGCGAACGAAGCGGTTGGGTGGGCAGTAGCGGAAGACGGATACTTGCAAGACCGGTGGTGGACACAGTCGGAGACACCTTGGAGCGCGATGCGAAAAAATGAGAGACGACCTGCGGCGGTACGCGCGCTAGTTCTTTATCCGATGAACGCACTGGTCGAAGACCAAATGGCACGTTTGCGCAAAACACTCGATTCGGACGATGCACGCGCCGTGATGAGTGAGAGATTCGCTGGGAATCGTATTTTTTTTGCACAGTACACAAGCGCAACTCCGGTAACCGGTTACCAGACCCATCCGCGTATTGCGGATGACAAGGAAGAAAAAGGGCGCCGCTTACGCCGTCTGAGTAAGTTGCGCCTCGCGATGCAACGTGCTCAGTCTGATCAACAGGCGGCACGCCAGCACGATACCAAGGCATCGGAGGAAGCGGCCGCGCACGGCAAGAACGCACCCGACAAGACCCGCTATATCTTCCCTTCTTTGGATGGTGGCGAAATGCTCTCTCGCTGGGACATGCATGCGGCACCGCCAGACATCATGGTAACCAACGCATCAATGCTCGGGTCAATGCTGTCGCGTGAAATTGAGAATCCGATTTTCGATAAAACCAGAGATTGGCTTATGTCGCATGACGATGCGTATTTTTACCTGGTGTTTGATGAGCTTCACTTAATACGGGGTTCTGCCGGTACCGAGATCGCATTCCTGATAAAGACTTTGATCGTGCGCCTCGGACTTGATCATCCACAGTACCGGCAAAAGCTGCGTATCCTGGCATCGTCAGCATCATTGCCCATGGACGGTAACGATGGCGCGCAATCGCGCACCTATCTACGCGACCTGTTCGCGCCGTTCGGCACTAGCAAATTTGCTGGGGACCCCGGTTCGACCGACCCTGATTTCTGGGAAGAATGTGTGGTCAAGGGTGTGCCGAATATTCCGACCTGGAGCGGCGGCTCAATCGATCCTGTTCCGTTCGCACGTCTAATGGAGATCGCACTTGTCGGTGGCAACGGCTTTGTTGCCAAGCTAAGTCGCACTGACGAGTTAAGCGTCGCCGTTAAGGCCGCTGCACATGCACTCGGAATACGCAGCGGCTCAGAGGAAGAAATCGTGAAGAAGCTAGCCGAAGCGGCGGCGGCGGCACTGACGAGTGCCTGCCGTGACGGCGATGGGGTGCGTGCGACCAGTATCGTTGACGTGGCCAGCCGAATTTTCATGCCAGGATCGACCAATTTTGTGCTATCCCTGCGCGGTTTAATGCTCGCGCGCGCACTGCCCGAAACAAGAGCTTGGAACACTGATCTTCATGCGGTTGTTTTAAACATCCCATCCTTCAGATTTCATACATTTATTCGCAATATTGAGGGCTTGTTTGCTGCTCCGTACCCAACCAAGGATGGCGTCGTCTTCAGTAACTTCACCATAGAACGCGGCTTATCCCACGCCCGCACTCTCGCTGGAGAAAAACGTGGTCGCCGCCTATTCGAACTGCTGTATTGCGAAGCTTGCGGGGATCTGTTGATCGGGGGGCAGCGCGGCGAGAGAACATTGGAGAGCATGGAGACCGAGCTGTTGCCATCCTCTGGAAATATCGAGAACCTGCCTGAAGGCGCAGCCAACGAGTACTACGACGACATGAAAATGGAAGAGTTCGCTGTATTCTGGCCGCAGCGGCGCGAACCGCTCGGCCCTGATCGCGACTACGACACTTGGGAGTTAGCTCACCTTGACCCGCATTCCGGTGTAGTTGCAGTTAACAAAATGGATAAAGATGTACCTGACGGGCATATCGGTGGCTATTTATATTTCCAAAAGCTTGAAGCGGTAAAAATAAAAAATGGGAAAGGTAAGGTTACCGGCGCGCGGTCAGCGCAACCGTTCTGTTGCCCGAAATGCGGTACAGACTATTCGAGACGTCCTGCCTCCAACCGCTCACGCTCGCCGATTCGTGCGTTCCGTACTGGCGTTAGCAAAGCCTCGCAGCTAATTGCAACCGAACTATTTGAGCTACTACACGCTGTCAGTGCCGAAGCCAAAGGTATTTGTTTTTCTGATAGCCGGCAGGATGCGGCTAACCAAGCACTTGAGATTGAGAGCATGCATTTGCGTGACCTGCGACGTGAGGTTCTGGTGACTGCCGCACGCGCTTGTGCGGAGCGACAAAGCAAGGAGTGGATAACCCGTGCAGAGTACGCGAAGCGGATTGTAGAGCTATTAGGGGAAGGTAAATCTAATGAATTTGACGAACTCAATGATCGCTATCGTGCGCAAGGTCGGCCATCGGATACACCACCGGGAGGTGGGCGCATCGTCGCGCTCAGTAAGTTGTTGCAGTCCGACAGCAATGAAGGTCGAATGGGAGAACTGGTCGCTGAGTTCGTCCGGATGGGAGTCCATCCGTTCGATAAAACCGGGCGCAAGGGATTCGGTCGCCACCAATGGCACGAGCTGTTCGTACTAGAAGAGAAAAATGTCACCTATCGTGATGACTTGACGGGGGCGGAACGCGCAGACTTGAGCAGCAAAATTTTGTTGCAGCAATACGAATTGATCGATGACGTCATCTTCTCGAATACCTTCTTCGCACTGGAAGAGACTGGACTCGCCTATCCGTGTGTGTCGGACCGTGATACAGCAGAAGACAAAGAGCTTGACGCATGGCTGCGGATTTTCGCCGGTGCCTACCGGATACGTGAAAATCAGTATGTCGATGACGATCTCATAAAGGAATGGGTAACTGGTACTGACATCACACACAAACGGGTCAAGAAGGTTGCACAAAGGATCTTTGGCGAGTCCACCTGTACTGAGCGCCTGACCGATATCCTCGGTCGGCTCACGGCGGCGGGGCACAGAAGCGGTATGTTTGGTATTGGTAACTTATATCTGAAGATGACGGAGGCCGGCGACCCGTACTGGCGTTGTGCTGTGGTCTAATTTTTCCGGACACCTCAATGGGTGGATAATCCATCAACTGAGGAAATATAAATGTCAAAGCAACATAAGAATTACGACAGCAGCCTGAAGCTGGAAGTCGTGCGGATGATCAAAGAACAAGGCCTGAGTATTCAACATGTCAGCGCCAGTATGAACATAGGCACCACAGCAATTCGTCGTTGGGTAACGCAGTACGGCGCTGAGCAGAACGGCAAGCCGGGGATAGGATTACCGCTGACCTCCGAGCAGCAACGGATACGACAATTAGAAAACGATAATCGCCAACTTCGCCAGGATGTTGATATCTTAAAAAAAGCATCGGCCTTCTTTGCCCGGGAAATGAAATGAGCTATCAACTCATTCGTCAACTGCAAGAGAAGGCCTTCCCGGTAAAACACTGCTGCCGCGTCCTGAGCGTGAGTCGTTCTGGCTATTACGAGGCACAGCATCGTGCTGCTAAACCGGTTTTGTGTAAAACAAGCGTTCACCTGAAGGCTGCTTTTATGGCCAGCCATCAAAGCTATGGCAGTCGTCGGTTGGTCACCGCAATGAGGAATCAAGGCTTTGTGATCGGTCGCTACAAGATACGTAGCCTGATGCGCCGAGCCAGCTTAAAACCCGTTTGGAAACGTAAGTTTATCCACACAACAGACAGCAAACATAACTTGCCAGTAGCCGCTAATATCCTCAACCGGCAGTTCAATCCTGCTGCACCAGACTTGGCGTATGTCACTGATATTACCTACATCCGTACTGGTGCCGGGTGGCTGTATCTGGCCATCGTCCTGGATTTGTTCGCACGCAAAATAGTCGGTTGGGCGATGGCTCCGAGCATGCCAGCAGAACTGGTTTGTGCTGCTCTGAACATGGCGATTGCGCAACGACAACCAGCCTCCGGGCTAATTGTCCATTCCGATCGCGGCAGCCAATATGCCAGCCAGCTCTACCAGGGCCTTCTCGATGAACATGGCTTTGTTTGCAGTATGAGCCGCCGTGCAAACTGCTGGGACAATGCCGTTGCTGAACGCTTCTTCCTCAATCTCAAGATGGAACGCGTCTGGCAACGCCAATATGCCAACCACGCGGAGGCTAGCAAAGACATTACTGCTTACATTGTCGGGTTCTATAACACCGAGCGATTCAATTCAGTATTGGGAAATCTGTCGCCCGTCGCCTACGAGCGAAAAATGGCAGAAAAAAAACCTATTGTTGTGTCCGAAATTACTTGACCACCACATTGCCATACCTGCGAGCGCGTCCATTTGCATATCGGTGTGCAGCACTGCACACGTTGCAGCGATCGACTGGACGAATTGCCAAATGGCAAGGTGGAGGAACTATGGAGCAACAACTTTCTTGGTAAGCGCATCGTCCGGGGAGCCGACGATGGCGTAGCGCGGTTCCGACTCCGCGTGGAGGAGTTGACCGGACAAACCGATAATTTTTCCGACAGATTAAGAAAATTTAAGGGAATTTTCGTCAATGGTGAGAGTGATACCCAGAAACTGGCCTGTGAGATTGACATGCTATCGGCCACTACTACCATGGAGGTTGGTATCGATATCGGCTCATTGCAGAGCGTGTATCAGGCAAACATGCCGCCCCAGCGATTTAACTACCAGCAGCGTGTCGGTCGCGCTGGTCGGCGCGGGAAAGCGTTTTCCTTTGTCGTTACTTTCTGCCGGGGTCGTACCCATGATGCCTATTACTTTGCACATCCGAAAGCGATCACTGGCGACGCACCACCGCCACCATTCCTTGCGGTAAATCACGAGCCGATACCGCTGCGGTTGCTACGGAAAACTTGGCTACGTGCAGCATTCCAGTATCTACGCGATGAGTGTCACGCTAAGGGCGAGAGTTATCCTGGCGACCTGCTATCTCCACCAGATATTCACGGCGAGTACGTCACCACTGCGGACTATTACTGTAACCTGAAAGCGCAATGGCCGCGTCGCCTTCGCGTAGCGCTCGACGCCACGTTTGAGGTGCGGGACCGGTTCGTGCAAACTGCGACTTTCGAGGTGCAACGTCAGAAGCTGCTAGCGCGCGCGACTACAAATCAACTGATGATGGAAATCGATAGTCTTGGGCAATATGCGCCCAAAATGCCGTTCGGTCTGGCGCGATTCTTCGCAGAGTGGGGGCTACTGCCGATGTACGGCATGCCGACTCGCGTACGGCCGCTATACCTCGGCCTGCGCAAAGAGGGCACCAATGGTAGCGCCGATTATGTGTGGTCAACGATGAGCCGCGATTTGGATCTTGCCGTGTTCGAATATGCGCCGGGTGCGATCCTCGTGAAGGACAAGCAAAGACACAAAGTCGTAGGCTTCACAGGTAACCTTACAGACCCTCAGTGGCGTAAAGAAGTCCTATCGGTACGGGCGGTGTCGAACTGGTGGGAGTCTAAAACGTTCGTAGCGATTTGTGCCTCTTGCGGATCAGCCAAGCACCACGAAGAAATACCGATATTGGACATTTCATGCGAGGACTGTCAGAGCCTTATCTCAATGAGTAATTTCAGCGAGTACCGGACCCCGACGGCTTTCCGCACCGATTTCTATCCCCAGGAAGACAGCGACGATGTTGGACGCATGGCTCAGCGCACCGTCGCTACGGTGCTTGATGAAGGCGAGCCAGTTCCTTACAAGAACATGGTTGTGCGGCGTGGTGCAGGTGCCACAATCATGCAGCTAAATGACGGAGTGCCAGACGCCGAGGGAAATGGTCAGCGCTTCAAGGTCGATGAAGTGATTGATCTCCGTGTGCCATTGCCATCCTCATCAAAAAACCTGCAACTGAATCAGTCACAGGCAATTGAGAGCAGTGTGCTTGAAAACGCGAAGCGCGGCCGCTGGGAGGTCAATGCTTCTACCGGCGTCCAGTTCGGCTTGATCTCACGCAAGAAAACAGATGCGCTCTATCTGGAGATAAGTAAGTTTGACCGGCGTCTAACATTGGATTGTGTGGCTCGAAAGGGAGAGTTTTTCGACATTGCGACTCGAGCGGCAGCCATCAGTGCGACACAGATTTTGGTGCAAAAAGCAGCGCTCGTACTCGACGTATCTGCAGAGGAGTTCGAGGTGATCGAGCCACGTCTGCGTGGCGGTATGCCAATGTTGCAGATTGCGGACTCGTTAATCAACGGCTCCGGGCTATGCAGGCGTCTTGGCTATCCGATCGTCCCGGGTGGCAAACCATACATCGCCCAACTGATCGAAGATATCCTCGGTAACGAGCATGTCTGGCCACTTGAAGACTTCCTCGACGTGAATGGTGAACATGCTCACGCAGAGCAATGCAAAACTTCGTGCTATCGCTGTATTCAGCGATTTGGCAATCGCCGCTACCACGGGTTGCTGGATTGGCGTCTTGGACTTTCCTACTTGCGTGCGTTGATCGACGACCATTATTCATGCGGTCTTAATGCACGTGATCACTCGCTGCCAGAGATATCTGGCTGGCACGAATACGCACACAGTCTGGCGGAGTCGGTCGTAGCAATGCGATCAGGCAGATTAAACTACGAAAACCTCAAGCATTCTGGTCTCCCCTGCATTATTGAACGTACGCCTGATGGCGATGAATTGTCGCGCACTGTTGTTATCCATCCGTTGTGGCGAAGAAATGAACAAGTGATGTCGATAGTCTTAGGCACTGACTGGTCTAAGCGACTGACGTTTGTCGATACGTTTAATCTGGAACGGCGTCCTTTACGCATCCTCGCGGATATTCGCAGTAAACTTACCAACGACAAGGCTGTATGACTGGTTGCGCGTCTACGATTTTCTATACGACTCATGGGAAGTGCATTGATAAGTAGGCAGATGTTGCTGTGAGCTATATGTAGATTTGATTTCGAATTCCATAAAACGATTTGGATGCAGCGCATAGCCGAAGCGGTTAGGTTCTCTTTGCTTTCACACATACCGACAGCAGTATAAAAAAGGTAATAGCTAATTTAATGAAACCGCGCTACTTGCTTTCAAACGAAGTCACAATCATCGTAAAATCTTCTTTTGCATATTTTTGCGATTCGGCAGGAAGAACCGGTTTGCGCGCCAGGCGGTCGGGAGCACGCAATCTATCCGGCCGAGCTGTGCTTTTTACCTTACGATTAAGTGCGGGTACGATCACGGAAGATGCCTTGGTTTCCGTGGAACCGCCCTCTACCAGCACCAATGGTTTGCCCACCTGATCCGTCACTCTATCGACATAACCATCGTTTTCTCCTCGAAAAAAATCACCTGAGTTGTAACTCGATAGCGCAGCGCGTAGCGCTTGCTGGCTGGTGTCGAAGCGACTCAACGCAGACTGGTAGAACTCGGTCAGTACAAGTGCTCCGGCTTTGACGTTCTTACATGGTTCGAACATGTCTTCGATCGAGACACCCAATCGAGGAAGGTTACGATCGTTGATTTGGGCAAGGCCGATGGATACGGTGTGGCCATTTTCCAGCAGTTTTTTTACGACGGCTACAGCTTCAATTTTGTCGGCTGGATAGATGGACCGCACTAGGTGTTTGCGTTGTTTCCATGGCAGCTTTAGCGGACCTGCATCTGCGATTGCCAACACATTCCCACCTGATTCTGCGGATAGCACAGCGCGCATTGTTTCAGGATGAACCGCTGGTGCGCACCGCGTCAATAATGCCTCTACTTCTTCGGCTGCTGTCACTTGGCTGGCCACGAGCATGGCCAGGCAAAATATTGCTCCACATAGTTTCATCTCATTCCTAGAAAACACTCAAGAGGGCAACACTTTCAATCGTGCCGATCTTATGCGCCATAGCGATGATTTCTTCTTTTTCGGTGTCACTTAAATGATGGACGCGACCTGCGTAAAAAGATTGTTTTTTCATTGGCATGGCCACTATGCCATCGTCGGTTACATCCGCTGAACCTTTAACATTAAGTGCGCCACAATCAGCATCCGCTGTGACTACTCCCTCTGTTGTTGCAGACGCCACTTGCTTTTGCCAAAGCTGCCGGTTTTGCATTTCCCGATCAATCAGTGGATTCGAAACAGGTGTGACAACCACGACCGCCGAACGCAGAATGTCCGACTTAGCCGGCGCAGGAATTTTTGACCGTGCGTTCATGGCTTTGTCTTCGTAGTATTTGATTTTTCGACCGTAAATCGGCGCGGACCCTGCGACGAAAATGACCATGTCTTCACGTGATAACGCCAGAAATTCGGCCGAGGTCATCAGTTCTCGCCCGGTCTTATCTTCGGAAACAGAAACGTTGCCTGTATCGACGCCCATCTGCTTAAACGAGGTGCTGCGTTTCTCTTCAGTGATCGTCGTTTTTCCGGTCATGGCGGCTAATTTTTCAGCGGTCTCGCTGGTATTCGGTGCGTAGGAAATTCTGACGTGGCAACCGGCTACGATCGTTTGTTTATCGCCATAGGCATCTTCGAGTTGAATGATGTCCTGGCAAATCAAATAGCATTTCATGCCGTATCCGGCCATGTAGCCGAGCGCCTCTTGCAAAACAGTCAGCTTGCGCAGGGATGGCAATTCGTCGATCACTAACAGAAGCCGGTGCTTATAACTTTGCACAGGTGCCCCGCCAGCGAACTGCATATCTGCTGCATTGCGTCGAATAACCATCGCGTAAAAAAGCCGCGAAAGTGATGTCATACGTTCCAGATCTGCCGGTTGGACAACGTAGTAGCAAGACACTGGCTTATCTGAATTCATCAAATCCCTAACCAGGAAATCCGATGTTGCGGTATTGCGCGCCACCACTGGATCGAGATACAAGGACAAGAACGATTTTGCGGTCGATAAAACTGACGTTCTTTCTTTGTCTTCTTTATTGAGCATTGTTTTTGCTGCATTCGCGACTGCCGGATGAATCGATGTTCTGTTGTTATCGGTATCAAGCCAATGGGTTTTTCCCTCTGGATCATGCTGCGTTTGCAGCATCGTGGTGTACATCTGTTTTTCGTCTTCCCATCGCGGGTCGCCGAGATACTGTGCCATCCCTGCCATAGTCGCTGTTTTACCTTCGTACCGCAGGTGCAGTGCCAGGCCAGTCAAGAACTCCCAGGAAGTTTTAGCCCAATGGTCTTCAAGACCTTCCCCTTTCGGGTCGCACACCATATTCATGATGGACTGTGCATCTTGCACATCCATATCGGTAAAAATACGGATTTCATCTAGCGGATTCCAGCGTGCTGCAGAACCA
This sequence comes from Glaciimonas sp. GG7, assembly GCF_052976905.1. Lineage (NCBI taxonomy): Bacteria > Pseudomonadati > Pseudomonadota > Betaproteobacteria > Burkholderiales > Oxalobacteraceae > Glaciimonas > Glaciimonas sp. GG7. The sequence continues at coordinate 40,596 of NZ_JBRIIQ010000010.1, forward strand.
TCCAGACAAGCTGGTTCAAATCGGATAACTGTTTGTCCGGCAGCCTGACGAAACCCAGACGTCAGCGCCCAGTTTTCATTTTTAATGTCATTGATGAGTACTGAATGACGCCACGTATACAACGTGGGTAAAATTAGTCCGACGCCTTTGCCGGAGCGCGTTGGGGCAAAGGCAAGGATGTGGGCCGGATTATCATCGCGCAGGAGTTTGACTTGCTTAACAATCGTACTTAACGCAACTTTTGGTACGCCATCTTTATCGCGCTGCTGCCGGCGTTGAAAGATCGGACCTTCCATCACTGAGCGATACCGACGATGATATTTCGGGTGCATAGGATGAATAATGGCGTTTTTTGAATCTACCATCACCGAGCCAATGATTGCGCCATCAACCTGCCGTTCATTGGTTGGATAGAAGCCGGTTGCATCTACTTCTTTTACACTTGCCCAGTGTGCTGAGCCATGAAGATCATCCATGCCAGCTTTTTTTCTGGCCAACATGAACACGTAACAAACACCGCACAGCATGGCAACCACAACGGTGCCAATACCTAACGCCAGCATGCGCTTGACCAACATCCGTAATGGGTCGTAGTCGCCCAAGCGCCAGCCCCAACCAACCCAGTCTAGCGGAAAGTAAATGGCTATTTTTCCAGCAATAAACATAGGCTCACCCAAGCCGGTGTCATATTGCACGGCGGACGCGAACCACTGGGTAGGCACTGTAGAAAATATGAACCACGTCATGACCGCCAACAACAATGCAGCTAACGCATTTTGAACTGGCGATCGTTTTGATCGAAATTTCAACATCTGACTGCTGTTATTGGACATTACACGCCTTCAAAAAACATTACATTATTTTGAAAAGATAGGAATTTGATCGTTTATAAACTTTAGTCACAAAAGGAAATATATGACAATAATTTGCGTCATCGTCCGCCAATAGTCTCTTTTATCCTTGGTTGCGACTGAATTATTACTCCCACATTGCCACCACTATATTTGATTCGCACCACATCCCCTTTGCTCGGGCGCGCCACTCCATCCGGCAATTCCTTGTGAGGAAAAATCAGCACCGAGTCGCGCGACCATTTTATGACTGATGACCGGTGATCAATCGCGACGACTGTACCGAAATAATTTCCCCGCTGTTGATCAGGTATCGTGATCTTGAGTCCCGCATCCTCAGCAAGTTGTTGTGCCGATGGCATATCTAACTTCACCCCACGATTATCAAAAACCTGCCCGATAATCTGACTTCCTTGTTTTGAAGCAAAGTCTTTGACCATCCCGGATACCAAAGCAGCTTGCACTGATGCAATCCCGCTCAGCGATGGACTACCGCGCAAAATACGTGCAATGGATTCTGGCACAAGGTCAGAGAACTTCGCAGCCGGTTTTCCATTTGCCCACCCGGGAATGGTTGAGCGAACCTCTGCCATTGCCAATTCACCAGCGGCATACACAAACAAATTCTTCACATCTCTCAGTGCAATGCTGGATGGCAGCTTGTATTTGCCATCGATGCCATCGATCTCGAAGCCAGTCACGCGGTGCATAATCGCCTGGCCCGCCAAAAATTGCATTGAGGTTCTAGTCTCCAGTGGCGCAGTGCCAGCCAGTCCTACTTCAACGTCTCCGGCAGAGAATACTGTTTGCAATGTGTTCATCGCGGTGGGTAGTTCTGTTGTCACCGTGGCAGTTACAGGCCCCAAGGATTGCTCCGCAGCTTTCAGAAAATCGAATTTCAAACCTCCGAATACGGATTCCCGATCGCCAAACAGACTCGGACGAAAATCTGCTTGGATCAAGATGGCGCGTGCATCATCAACCCCCAATGATGCCAAAATCCCCACTGCTGCGTCTACTTGACCCGCATTTACTAAACTCCTGAGCAATAAGGCCTCCGCCCTACTCCAACCGTCGCTGTGTAATATGGGCGGCCCTAAGCGGCGATTTTTAGCCGTTACGACGGCTTGTTTTGATGCACTGTCAATTTCGGCATTCATTCAGTCACCTTGCCAATATTCAACCAAACTCAGGATGTACCAACATCGACCAGTCGCTTTCGCTCCCGCTTAACGTAGCCCTAATTTTTACAACGGCATCTTCATACTCTTTTAAAGAAGTTGCTCCCAGCGCTTTGAATTCGGGCATCTCCCTCTCAATTAACGCCCAAGCTTCAGACTGATCCGGGGCAACGACTACAACGTGCTGGATTGCGGCAACGCCTGACGTCATTGTCTTTTGTCCCGGAATAACAAAAACCTGATCTGTATTGATGCCCATAAAAAATTTCCCTCATTAACATTAAGTAATGTCTTAGCTAATATAATTAAAATTTGATGTGAATCGCTGGCCACCAATGTTTGCCGCTTTTACTGAAAAGACGGCTACGTTCGGCACCATCTATCCGCACATCAAGAACCATAGCACCTGATTGCCTCTGAAGCCAGGCGACCCCTGCTTGATCAGTTGAACGACAGCCATCAACAGAGATAGCACCTTCAGGAAAAATCATCACAGGGCGATTTGATCGCAAGGCCCTTAACAGATACCGCAGACCATGCGGCGTATGTTGATCTATCGCCACGACTTCACCAAAGCCTATCCAGACGAGTAGGCGCAAACCGTGTGCCGTCATACTGATTCCTCGTACAAATGGAACTTCAACGGCGAACAACAATGGCACCGGTGACGCTAGACAGATCAGCAATCCATCAAGCAATGAAATGTGGTTCGCCGTGACAATTGCGCATCCATGGCGCTGAAGTTTTGTTGAGATGGCCGAATACTTGATCTGCACCCTGAATACCAGTAAAACAACATAGCGGAATAATATTCGAATCATTCTTTTCATAAAATTTATTATAACAATTAATTATGCCGTGAAGAAATGTCTTTAGTCGCTAAAGCTTTGCCTAACGGGTATTCATCGCGACCCCAACCGAATGATTGTCGTGCAACAGTGGATCCACGATTTTGGCTAGCCCATCTTTGTACGCTATGTCCACTTTGTCGCCTTTATTCGGCGGTGTTTCAAAGTTTGCCAGATCATGCGCAACCAGATTACCTCGTCCTGTATCCTGAATCACGTGATCGTTCTGAATATCGATCACTGAACCAATGAATCGGCCATCTGATACAACCAGAGCACCATTAGGTAACCGCTTTTCTTCAGCATTATTGAAATTCATAAATACCTCCATAAAATTCACAGTAAAAATTATCTACTTATTCCAGCTTCCAACGCTTTGCCTTTTTCGGCGACCTCACGAACAACTCCGTGGCCTCGGCTGTACACGACATCGACTGAGGCTCCTAATAGCGGCGTGTCATCAAGCAAATCTAACTGATGCACCACTCCTGCTCCCCGTCCTGCATCTTGAATTACTACATCACCGTCGGCTACCACCACACGCCCGTAATAACGCCCACCCTCAGCGTTGGCCAATGTTAAAGATGCCAAAATCTCGCTGGCCATTGTGGCACCAGTAGCCGAAACCAGTTCGGTGCAGTTGAGTGGGGTCCTGTTTGCCAACGAAACAGTTGTCCGCCCTGCGAACGCGTTCATCGCGTTACCAATATGTTGGCCAACGTCACGAAACCCTGGAAATACGATGCTCTGTCCAAGAACTTCGTGCGCGACGGTATTACTTAACCCACTGATCAAATGCGGCGGAATGCTTTTTACGGCCGCATGTTCTAGCGGGGTTAGTTGCCTTAATAAGTCAGGGTTATTTGCATTTCGTAATTTTGGATCAGTACTACGCACCTTCCCGTAGCCTTTGGTGATGGTATTAACGTGATCAGAATCTTCAGAATAGATTTGCATTGAAAATCCTTTTCCTTGTGCTTTATCCCGTACCTCTTTATCACGCAACCCCTGCATCCTGGACCATCGCGGATCATCATCAGGTATCACCTCCAGTACATCGCCCAGACGACGCTCTGCTGGAACTGGCGGCACGAGTTGATCGAAATCAAATTTGATGCCTTGCGTGACGGCGACCATGCACCATCGATTTCTGTTTTCGAGAGCGCCCCACTCTTTCCCGTTTAAGAATTTCTCATGCGTCTCGTAGCCAAGATCCCGAAGCTGATTACGCAGAATTGAAGCACTGCCGGACTCGGCGTAGGCTGGAACGTTTTCATACAAGACAATAGCCGGATTTGCTTTTGCTAATAGGATCAAGCTGGCGACGACAAGATGGCCTACCTGCTCATGATCCTCGGGCTTTGACAGCCCTTTTTTACTGCGGCCAGCCGGACTGGCGCCGCTACACGGTAAAGAAATTTCCATCCCCTCAACCAAAGGGATGCTTGCCAAACCACGTTCGTCGAAAGCCAATTCTTGCATAGGAGCAGCATAGACCTTTGTATCGGTCGACCATGCATCATTATGCATACGCGCATGCTCCAAAAGTTCTGGTCGAATTTCGTTCGCAAAACTGAGTTTACTTTCGATGCCAGCACTGGCCAGTCCAGTATGGAACGCATGCGACAGTATGCCGCCACCATGAGACAGACTTCCGATCGTTATCGGTTCTCCCGACTCAAGTTTCTCTCGCAGACGGTTAAATCGTTCTTGTTTTTTTAATTCCGATGCCAAAGGTAAAATAAAAATTTCACCATCTTTGACGGCGATACGAACAGCAGCCATGCCATCGAATACGGCCAGAAGCTCTTTGCTATTTAAATCTATGACCGGATTTGTCTTTTCACCGATCTTCTTACCGGATACAACGCGTGTCCCATCAGGATTCGCTTGCAACACGACCATCCTGCCATGAACATCGACGTCAAAGCGTGTTCCAGGATTGAAACCGCCCAAAGATGCCAAAGCACCCTCAAGCCAAATTCTTGGCGCTCCTTTGTTCTGACCAAGCTTTTTCACGTAATAGCCATTTAACGCCATTTTGTTACCTTGCTTCTTACCACTGTCACTATTTTCCCTGCGTTCCGACATATTAACCTCACCAATAGCATTAAATTATTTTAATGTTACCCAGACGCAACAGCGATTTATCGCATAACTTCTCGTTCCTGCGTACCAGACTGCCGCACAACGCCCTTACCGCCCGCATACGCAATCTTCACCGCCTGACCAAGCTCTGGCACTACGTCGAGAGGCGCGATCAAATGGGCAATTTCCTGGCCACGCCCACAACTTTGAATCACCATATTCGGCTCCACACGGATAATCTCGCCAATATGTAGCCCGGTGTTGACGGTTGCTATCTGCGATGCTGTCTCGATGACTTCAGCGTTCGGTAAATTAATTTCCTCAGCACGATCTGCCGCTTCGATTTCAGCTACAGCAGTTGCATAACCAAGAGAAATCAGCATACGCTTTTGCTCTGCCAATGCGGCCGCAAACATGACTTTCTCTTCCGGTTTAATCGCAGCCGACGAGTTTGCTTTCATCAAAGCTCGCTGCACTTTTCCATGCTCAGAAATAGCACCCGCCAACGCATCAGCATCGTTGAAAGGTTGCCCAAGTAATTTTCTGGTTCCTTCAGCTTCGCTGACGTATTTATCAATGCGATTATTTACACTGTGTATTTTTTGCTCAATTGCGTTTGCCCAATTTTCCATACGAGTGACAGCACCACTTGGTGATAATGCTTCGATCAAATGCTTATCGCCGTCGGGCATCATCATCGTTACTTTGGTCTCCCATACTTTTTCAAAGGCAAATAAAAGGCCCCGATAATGTATGTTGCGAGAAGCCCCCATTTCATTCATCGCCACGGCAATTTTTCCCATAGCGGTCGTCATCATAGAATTCTCGTGCAATACTTTTCCTTCGTACACCGCCAATGTTTTTGCCAGGTTACGGCTTTGGAGCAAATCAGTTAATTTCGCTAGCTCTGCCGGTCCGGATCTCTCAGCATAGTCCACGAAGCTTTTCAAACGGTTTCTGAGCATGAATTCACTGTCATTGTGCGCACGCGCCAGAGTCCGCAGCTTCTTGACTTCGTTTGATAACTGGGTTTCGCGCAGGATGAGTGGATTGCCTGATGCCGCTGCTTTCATATCTGCCGAATTGGCGGCTTCGGAGGCAACATCTTCGATTTCGTTATCGCCTTTATAGTTACGCAACTGGTCAACCCCTGCCGCCTTATGCTCCAACAACTGCCAGCGACGTGTGTCGTAGGTTTGCGCTGTTGCGTATCTGTTGACTTCAACAAAGAAGCCAGCCGGATCGCGATCGTATAGGAGGTTCCCACGCCGGATAATACGGCCTTCGCGTTGCTCCAAATCTGAGGGCCGCCACGGCGCATCAATGTGATGCAACGCGACCAGGCGCTTTTGCACGTTCGTGCCAGCTCCCATTTTCGGAGTTGATCCCAATAAGAAGCGAACGTCGCCAGCATTCACCCGTTTAAACAACGCATCTTTTGCTTGTGGCGTATCGTGGTCGTGAATGAATTCGACTTCATTTTCTGGTACACCTCTGGCGATCAGTTTTGCCTTGATATCATCGTAGACGGAAAATCCTGAAACGCCGGTCGCACCTTCAATATCTTTCGCTGAAATTTCAAAATCTGCCGAATCACCTTCGTCATCTAACGCAAGGCTGTTTTTGTACTCATCAATTTCATCTTCTTCGATCATTCTTGCGCTCTCGCGTATGTCGAGCCATTGTTCCTGGCCGCCTTCCTTTGCTATAAATTCAGACACGAATGTATGTGCCGATATTTTTGAGTCGAATCCCGATTTCAGGACTTGTCCCGAGCCGGGGTCGTACAGCGTATAAGTTCGTCCTTTCCCCTTGCCTTCTGCCACCAAATAATAGGGAAAACCTTCATAGTCTTTCACCGTATGCAGTGTCCCCTTCTTGTGCGTGACATGTTCTTGATCGTTGCGAACATAGATCCGTTTTTCGTTGCTTGCCATCTTGGCTTTGGCAGATAACGGTATCGACAGATCACAAAATACTAACTGCACGCCTTTATCAGCTTGCCAGGCCGCGTAGCTGGTAAGCATGTTTCCGATCGCAAGATTAATTTTGCTGCCACCGAAGTCGGCCGCACCGGTGTCAATTAACCGATAATCCAGACCCGCTTTGTTTGCCAGACCCGTCAGCGATAAGGCATTAATCTTGCCTTTGGTTGCGCGCGTCAGATGGCGAATATTTTCAAACTGGCCAACAATTGATTTTGGATCAATTGTCATTTTTGGCGTCGTTGCCATGATCGCCAGAGCGTATGCCGCTTCTTCTTCGGTTTCAAAGATCCTTACGCAGCCGAGACTCTCCAACTTCCAATTTCCCTCTGCTTGTTGAGTAATCGATACCGGCTGCGACAAATCCATGTCAAAGCGTGGGCGCGCGTTTTCATCCTTTTGGATTTCTGGTACACCGAAGAATTTTTCCTGAAGATCGGATCTTTTCGCCACAATATTTTGTGGTCTTCCACCGCGCATTTTTGGAACCGGAAATATTCTTCCGAGAGCAATTTCTTGCGCCTTCAAATCCTCTAGCGTGACAACATCAGCAAAGCTGCGATAAGAACCCATGAGCGAAGCGAGATTTTTAAATTTCGCAAATCGTTGAGAAAGTCGATAACCGTTTCCAGACGGTGCGACTTCATACACCGTTTGCACATCACCGTATTGTTTTGCCCACGTATCGAAGTGGTGTAAGCCGTCTCTTTTGAGTGACTCATATTGCATGAAGCGCTGCATCGTATACATTTCTGCCAACGAATTTGAAACAGGGGTTCCTGTGGCAGTAATCAGCGGTGCATTTTCGCCGTAAGTCTTTTTAAGCCATCTGATTTTGACGAACAAATCAAATGCTTTTCCAGAGCCGGCGGGATTCCCCAGGCCAGCGACCCGACTCATTTGTGTTGAAAAGAATAGATTTTTGAATTCATGTAATTCATCGATCGCCAGAGCATCAACACCCAGATCCTCAAAGTTCACGACATTGTCTTTATGCCCGGCCTTCTTGTTTAGCGTATTGATTTTCGCTTGGAGGTTGCCCTTGATTTTTTCCATGTCGCGGATGATGTTGCGATCGCCACGCTCTTCTTTCATTGCACGAATGGATGAAGAAATTTCGTCGAACTGTTCTTGCAATATCGCATTCTCAGCATCGAGTGGTACGCCTAATTTTTTCAATGAAGAATGACCAATAATGATGGCGTCCCAGTTACCGGTGACGATCTTGGAAAAGAATTTTTCGCGATTATCTTTATCAAAATCCTGCGGGGTGGCGGCAAGTATATTGGCACCCGGATATAGACGGTAAAAATCGCTTCGCCATTGCAGCGTCAAATGATTCGGCACCGCCAGCATCATTTTTTTGGCGATGCCCAAGCGACGCATTTCCATCGCAATCGTCACCAGCTCATAGGTTTTACCTGCGCCGACCACTTGATCGGCTAATAGCGTTCGATCCTGCAATGCGCGCCATACAGTATTCTTCTGATGCGCCAACAATGATATCGCGGGGTTCATACCTGGAAACGTCAAGTGAGATCCGTCGAAGCGACGACCAACGATTCTGTTGAACTGCTTGTTATAGATATTCGTCAGTTCGTCTGCGCGATCGCCATCCGACCATAACCAGGAGTCCCAATGCCCTCGGATCTTGTCGCACTTTTGGCGCGCGGCTTCCGTTGCGGCTTCATCGGTAACGTAGCGCTCTTTACCGTCTAGCATGACCTTTTTTTTGACCTCGATTGCGCGTGAATTCATGGTCTGCGACAAGATATCCAGAGCACTCATACGCTCGGTACCGAAGGCATTATTATTCTTTGCAAAATCAATGCCTCCACTCACATGCGATGCCCAGTTCGCCACACCTTTCACATATCCAAACAAAACTGAACCACCCGAAATTTCCTCTGCAAAATCGGAATACACAGATCCGGGTATCCAGGCTGCGCCTATGGAAGCAAATATTTCTGATGGCAATTTATCTTTGGGTATGACAGAAGACAACGCTTCGACGTTGCGTAGAAATGCTGGATCATTGACTGCTGCGGCTTCTGCTTCTTCAAACCGGGATTTAACGTCGCCGGTCAGATACGCATCGGCAGTCATCAGTCCATCGATAGGATCATTGAATACCAGATCGCCAAGCTCACTGATAATCGCCTCACGATCTTTGCCATAAGCGCGTTGCATGTATTCCATATCGACACGACCAGTCATGTTTAATGCATGCAACAGTGCGTCTTTAGCTGTTTCAACATTTGCTATTTCGACAGGCGGAAACAGTACGCGGCGATGCAAGATATCAGCCTTTGTAGCGCGCGCAGGTCGTGATTCGAGACCCAATTCCGCCGCCTTTGTCGCAGAGATTGCTTTCTCGTAATCGAATTCCAGCGCCTGAATTAGCGCAGATTCGGTGTCATCCATAAAAAGACGACGGTTGGTGGCATCATTTAAAAAACCATTCTTGCGCTGGAAATCGTTGTAGATCCGGTTCAATGCTTTACGACCATCCTCAATTTGGTCGTCTGTTGCATCGGATGATCGCTCAAGTCGCATTTGGTGCCGCATCGTCTCGCGGATGTGAATCATCCCGCTCATGCGTTCGAATGCACGCTGATTTGGCGGCTCCCATGCGGTAGATCTGTGATTCCCGAGCATATCGGGCAAACGTTGATGGATGATATTTTCATCCAGGTAGTACGAACCTTCTTTGACCCCATCTGGAATAGCCACATCCGGCGAATCAAGCTCCACCGCAGACCGAACCAATGGCACATAAATGTTGGCTGGAAGCTCCTCGACCCAATTGGCCAATTGGTCGGCAAGATTTCCATTTGGATTAACGGTGTACGCATTTCCGCGATAGAGCCCGGATGCGGCATGCTGCGTACCAAGTACATTGTGAGGATTTTCGAGGAAATAATCATTGATCGGCGTCTGAGTCATCCCGCCTGTCTCAGGATTTTCAAGATTCACATCCGTGACGTTGAGCCAGTTCGGCAGCGCTTGTCGGCCCGACATTGCTGAATCATCCAGTCGCCGAAAAATCAAAATATCGGTCACGACCTCTGTGTTGGCATTTTCCTTGAAGGCTGTTTTAGGAAGCCGAACTCCTGAGATAAGCTCGGCACGACGAGAAATCCATTGCCGCACATGCGGGTCGAGCTTGTCCAGGAAATGGTGTGACACAACCATCGGCATCACACCGCCTGGCCGCAACATATCGATGCTCTTGGCGAAAAAATAATTATGGATGGACCAGCCTGAGTAAGCGCTGCCGCTGTCGTCGGTGACCGCCTGACTACCAAACGGGGGATTTCCGATCACCATGTCAAAGTAACCTGCCGGAATTTTGAAATCTTGAAAACCCGTCGCCTTTGCAATTTTTGCGTTTGGATACAAGCTGGCGACAATCTGACTGGAGAGAACATCCAGCTCCACACCGTGCAATACAGAATCTCGTCGCATCGTCTCCGGCATTAACCCGAAAAAATTACCGACACCGACTGATGGTTCCAATATGCGGCCACTACCAAAACCAAGCCGTGTCACGGCGCTATACATCGCGTTTGCAATGACCGGCGACGTATAGAACGCATCCAGTTGGGACCGACTTGCTGCCGCCCACTCACTATCTGTCAGCAGATTTTTGAGTGCGTTGTGTTGTTTCGACCACTGCTTGTTATTGGCATCAAATACACCTTTTAAACCGCCCCAACCGACATACCTAGCCAGTATTTTTTGCTCATCCGGTGCGACACGGCGTTGTTCTGTTTCTAGTTTTTTGACAATCTCAATCGCCTGAATATTGTTGCGGAATTTTTCTCCCAGGCTCCCCAGATCAATTAGGTCCTCATCAGAAAGAACATAATCCACCAGCCTTTCTGTCACCGGGTTTATGCGATCGGCGGGGCTTCCTGAATCTCGTAAATCTCTCGGATCTCGCGTGGGGACAGATGCCGCAGATTCGGCTCTGCTGCCATGACTTCCATCTCCTGCTCCAATTGTGTCTGGATGCATGTCAGGAACGTTTGCGTGTTCACCAGCTTGTCTACTCGCTTCGGCCATCCCAGTCGCCATCTGTTGGCGATCGATACCGCTGTGGGACCCAAATGTTCGATCTGGTCTGCTAACGCCGCTGGATATGCGTTCCGTTGATATAGTTCTTCCATGATTTTCAAACTCCTTTTCTAAAATATGATTTGTAAGTGTTTCGTTGTCGTTTGCTAACGCGCTGTCACTACTTTCAGATAATCGTAACGCATGACCATTCACACCGCACCTGGCGGCCTCGACGATATCGCGCTGTACGCTGGCCATCAACTGGGCTCTGTTTTTCAGTGATGAGATGGCAAAACCAGCACCGAGTAATACGCGGGCGGCGGCATCTGTCTTCAACGTATTTAATTGCCGGATCGCACTTCCTAAATCGCGTCTGCCGAGTGCTTCTTCAAATCTGATTAGCTCTGGCGGTAACCAGGCATCATTTATGATAATCGGCGGTGCGGTATTGTTGACCGTCGTTTCCTCTGTTGCCCCAAACATGTCGAGCTGCATATCACCTCATCAATAATAGTAAAAATTGGCATTAAAAAATTATTTGGTGGCTTGATTTCAATTAACGCTAAATTGACACTTAGTTAATGACCTATGTTGCCCTTGGCGATATTAAATAGCGTCCTAAATTAATGAAATTTAATTATGATATTAATAAATTCCTTTAGTGACAAAAGTCGAGGCATTAAGTAGCAATAATGCCTCTCCTTAATTCCGGTTACCGTCCGCGATTGTTGTCCGTCTCGCGGGGATGCTTACCCATAAAAGATAATTCGCTATTACGGTACCGGAAATTTACGCTCGATGATTCATTCGTCAATGCCTCACGTGTACTGGCCGTAAGCTGGTGCAGATCGTGAATAGCGACAGTATTACGGCCAAGTGCCTGAACCAGATGTGTGGGGGTTCGATGAATGATGGGACCAGAATAGTGGCCCTTATCAAAATCAATAGAAACCACTACAAAGTTTTTCTGCATTGCAAAAGTGCGTGCCTCCTGCTCGGATTGTGCTTTGCCAGCAATTAGTCCATTGAGATAGCCAGTGGCCACTTCCGCCGCATGCTCAAAGGTCGGATGGTAGCCAATTGTTTCGACGCGATTAAACTGAGCAATGTAGTTGGGACTTGCTAGTTTTAAATGCCGCATAAATACCTCTAAATGCCGATGCATGAAAGGTATGGTAGCTTCCAGGGCTTGCGGCTCACGCTCGATGACTAGTGAGAGATCGAATAAATCGCGGGCAGTTGCGCAGTCCCCGCGATGAAACATTTTTTTTGCAACAATTTCAGCCGCTGTTTCCACGCGTACCTCTCGGCCGAAGAGATTCCAAAACTCAAAGGCATGCTGTTTGGGTAGAAGATTTGGAGAAGCGACAAAGTCAATCTCGCCTTCTTCAAGGATGAGTTTCACAAAGTTTTCAGCTTCAATATATTGCGATCCGCAAAGCATTTCGGCCGTATCGCTTAGGCGTGGATTGATGTATCCCAGGCTTTGTGGATCGGGTACGAAGATATCGATATCTTTGCTGAAGCGGTGTTGATAGCGGAGCATCAACACCGTGCCGCCACCGAAGGTAAAAAAGGGGTCTTTGACTCCGCCGTGCGTCGAGATTTCGTCGATAAGTGTAAGTGCCTTTGGGAGTAGTGTTTCCCATATTCCAGATACCAATTCAGACTGCTTCATATCCAAAGTTCCTTGCGTCCATCTGAGTAAATTTTGGCGAGTTTAGCTACGTTTAGCCAGATTTCGGAGGGTGAACGGTGCTCCAGCCTCGCCGCCTCCTCAACGGCCATCACCACGATACCCACTGGTGCTTCGTCCAACAGGTGGCCAATATGCGCTTCGTAACCGACCGGCGCTTGTCCTGTTGCCAGGATTTGCTCAAGCATATTTTCGGTCAGTTCACCGACATAGCTGACGCTAGAGGTTTTCGCTGCCATCCACAAACCGCGCTTTTTCTTGCGGGCATCGAGCGATACGCTGTCAAAACTCAATCCTAGTACCGAGAGCAAGCTGGCTACGCGTTGAAAACTGAGATCCTTAATCGTCCCTGCCTCTAAGCGCTGCACTGTCTGGCGCGATAAATGTGCCAGCTTCGCCAGACGATCCTGAGTTAGCCCGATCGCCTCCCTGCGCCCCCGTACTTCTTTCCCAACAGTTCTGATATCCATTTGTAATACCTCCGCAACCAGTATAGACGACCGATTGAAAAAGCACAAAATATTGTACATCTTCGCTCTGTGATACGACGACCGAGTAGTAGGCTTAATACAGAAAAATTTCTAAATATCCTTTAATTATGCTAATTACTTAGCGGCTATGTCCAGTACTTACTTCCCGTTTCTGTGTTGAATCAGGTGATCTACTTTTTCCAAGCAGAAATCCTGCTCCCTGTTCAATCAGTTGCGATCGTAATTGATCTATCCCTTCCCTCTTCGCCAAGTCATTCCAATCAGTCGGTCTGCCAGTTAACGATGCAAACTTTGGTGTCACAATCAATGCACGGGGTAATTTGACCAGAGCCGCTGCTGCCGCTTCTGCTCCACGATTTCCTGTACGCAAAGTCTTAATCTTCTGTTCGCCTGATGAATCGTTAATGGCAATTTCAAGAATCGCCTTATTAACAATATTTAATGTAGAAACATCGTTTTCAAATGAAAGTTTGTATCTTCCTTTTGGTCCTTGATACGACTGCCCGTCGGCGATAGCCTCACCTAATACGATACGCCGAGTCGCATCAAATGCTGACCTTACCTGAATTTCACCGGATGTCGCGCCATCCAGCGACGGGCCTGCAACGATACCTGTCTGCAACAACATTTCGAACGCCCGCTCGACAAAGAATTGATCGTTGTCTGCACCGATGACAGGAGTCACCGCCTTAGGAATGTTGCTTCCGATTTCTGCGATCACCGCTTCCAAATTACCGGCATCAAAACAATTTGCGATGACCCAGCCACTGGACTCTCGCAACGAGGCGCTCGTAGCGAAACCTTCCGCAAAAGCTAGCGCACCCTTTTCAGGCAATGTATCGGCGCCAATCAGGTCGAATAATCCTTTCTTTTTGCCTCCTGCCATAAAGGTCTTGATCTTCCCATCATCACTAATCGCTTGCAGTGACCATAACTTCCCTTCGAGATCGCGCAACGGGCGCAACAAATATGACTGATGTGGACGGATGATTGATTTTCCTTCGGTATTTGAAAATGCCGGATATTCAAGCAAAATATCACCCTGCGCCATTTTTGCACCGTGCGCCTCTATCCCTTTTGCTTCCAAATATCCATGAGTTGTAGGGTCTGTAATGTGCGATGCCCGGTTCCAGAGAGCATTCGCTTGCAACGATACTGATCCTTGCGTTACCGCCACTTCTTTTGCAAGTTGTGCATCCCTTGCTTGCGCATCAGCACGCATACGGGCCAGTTGTTCCGGGGTTAGCTCAGGACCGTCATAAAACCATGTGTCCTTGGCCCCGGACTTATGATTCATGATTACGGCATAAGGAGTACTGTTTCCCGATGCATTACCCGCTCGACCGTCAAGGTAAAGTACGTAGGCTCCCGAACGATTAGAACTCTTGGCTTCAACCGGGGCGTAATGCCATTCGCCATTCATCGCTTCCTGCATTTCGCGCTGTACCCGGTCAGTAATAGTGAGGCCGAGTGCCCGCATCTTGTCCTGGATTGATGCAATCATGGTGGATTTTGACGGCATCTGCGGTGCTGCCAGGCTGGATTGCCGGGGATCCCACGCCTTCAGTTTTGTGATGTCAGCATCTGGCGGCGCGAACCATAGATTTTCAATCCCAAAGTAGAGCGCGCCAGCAGCCATCGCATCGTCCTTTTGCCGAAAAGGTACGGCCAGTATCGTTTGTCGATGATCGAAAAGATATCGTAATCGTGCCAGATACTGCCCCCGCGTCGTCCCACTTTTCTTTTTACTTTGGGCGACGCGATCAGGCGTTGTTGTGCGAGATTTTTCCACAGCGACTTCCTTTTCAACAGATTTGACATGCCACAGTACCAGCGCTGCCATCTTTTCAGCATCCCTCGTCGCGCGGAAAAATTCACCGGGTTCTGCATGCAATATGTTTCGCCACTCTTCTACAAAACCTGCATGGCGCGCAATATTATGCGGCAAGCCTAAGGCAACACTTAACTGCATTGATGCCATTTCTGCTCTCATTTCTTCGCGGGCATAGGACGGTGTGCCAGCAACGCCTGTTACCGACCTTTGCAACTCAGAGGCACTACCGTGAGAAAGTTCATGTACCGCGACACCGATGTAGTCACTAACCGATGGAAATGAACGCATCGGCGGCATATGTACTTTCCCATCCTCACGCGAATAAAATGCCTGATCAACCTGGTCATGCACTATATCGATCTCAAATTTCGGCAATAACCGCGTACCCAGTGTTTCCAACGGCCAGTCCCTACGCGGCGCTTTCCATTCCGGCAAACCGATGACTTCTGCTGCGTTATACAACCGATAGGCCTTCACCTCGGGAGCGGATAACACAAGGCCATCAGTGCCAACGGACTTCGCAAACTGAATAGTTGTGCCGGCGACACCTTCAATAACGGCAGCGCCCATAGACGCAAGATTGTCTTCCGTAAAGAAGCGCGGATCGGTCCAGCCACGATCTGCCATTGTTTGCGCCAACAACATCGCGTTACCACCCGACAGGGGGACATCCTGGTCTTCAGTCATCGCAATGGGCATGGACTGCAATACGCCTCGAACGTCGCGTTGCCAAAGCGCGGTCCCAGCCGCCAGACGATCAGCGAACAATTTCGCTACCTGTTCAATGAAAGTGGCAGTTTCCATAATGACCTTTACTTAAGCTGATTGCACATCGAGAAAATAGGCTGCGGCCACGCCTTGCAGCACAAACTCGCCAACAGCAATTTTCCCGACGGTAAGTAGTGCATCACAATGTGCGGGGGAAAGATTTGGTAATGTGACAGGCAAAATTTCATCGCCACTCATTGCGGTCAGCGAATAAGACTTTCGGTCTACAAGTAGCATGCTGGCGAACTCCAAACCACAATCACGCGGCACGGCCAGACAAACGCCGCCTTCAGAGAGAAACACTTCGATTGAAATTACCTCCATCATTGATCTTTCGAACTCGGTATCTCTTTGCGCTGTGCGCTCGAATCGATACCGTTGTTCTGGGCGGATATAAAAATTACATCCGGGTTACGCAGCATCATTTTTTGAAATGCAGCATGCATCCTATTTTTCGCTTTTGTAGAATGATCGTAGCCCTACCGGATGACGGGTGCATGCGATCAAGTCGTGTTTCATTTCAATTAACGTGCCACACTATTTTCCTGTGCTTTGGATAGCGTGTTACGCATCTGCGGCTTACCACAGTGATACTGGATATCGACTTTTTCTCCTACCTCTGGCTTCGTATCAAACTGCGTTAACGCATGCGCAAGGAATTGATTGCGACCGCCGTTTTGAATAGCATAGCCGTCCCGTATATCTACAATTGTCCCGACGTGACGTCCAACAGAAACCACCTTAGCGTTTTCAATGTGGTGCTCACCTGGCACGCGTAACTTTTCCTCACGCGCCTGTTCAAGTTTTACTAAATCTTGCTCAGTGGGAGTGAAATTAATCACTTCGATGCCCAGCAATTGAGCTTCGAGCCAACCGCGTGCAACATGTTCAGGCTTACCAGCAAGTTGAATGCTTTCCCATCCTTTTACTTTTGCCAGTGCCATCACCGCCTGGTAAGCATCCGTCTTTTTGTCATGCACGATGACGCTCTCGCCTTTATCAATAAACGCGGGCGTCTTTGCATTATTGCGAAAATATTGACCTGAACTTGGCACACGTTCTTTGAACATTTTGTTGGGTAACGAAAACGCGACATATTCAGGTGTTGGCCGCCCATCAATGACTTTGTCGTCTCCGCTCGTCTTTAACACCGGGATCACTGATAACTCGTCACTTACCAACGGAGGGGGATTACCGACTTCGCTCCGACCAACGATCAGATCGGGATCCAGATCAGCACTAGTATCAACAGGAACAACCGTATGCGTATTCGTCTGGCCGGGAGCTGGCGTAATAGATAACTCGGCCTCGGGCGTCAGGCGCTTACGCGCTTCTGCCAGCATTTTTTCCAGAGTCGGAATGCCACTAACTTCAGAAGCGTTATAGACAATTTTTTCAGCCCATTGAGATGGGCTGTCATCGCGTATGAATACTTTGACCTCGTGCGCATCTTGCCGGACTACCAGCCCGGCAGCTTCAACCTCGTTCGCGGAAACAAAACGCGGGTCGTTCCACTTGAACTCTGCCAGAGCAGCAAATAATCGATTCACATTTTCGCCAGTGAAGGCCTCGCCCTGACCCTCTGGAGAGAATGGGTTGAACGACGTTCCCGAACGGGCTATTTGATCCATTGTGTAACTCATGGTGTCCTTTTCGATAATGATTTAAAAGACTATTTATTGACTGTGACCTGAAAGTAAAACTACCGAATCATCAGGGAAACATCCGCTCTGCATTGGCACCCGTTCTTGTCTCAGTTGCCTTACCTGACCAAGCTTTCTTTTCTGCATCAATCATTTAACTCTCCCGATATACTCAATTTATGATTTTAAATTTCAACATGGCATTTTTAAATTCTATAAATCCGTATTAATAATATTGCCAGCTCCTGACTGTAGGGGCATCGACTACCCCCTACATTTCTTTAGTCACTAAAATTATCTACTGCGACCACCGCGTTCCTGACCTGGCGCAGTTTCTTGAACCTGAGCAAGTTTTCCATCCTTTGGATAGTTCACTTCCATCATCGGATACAGCATATTCGGTGCTCGCTCTAGCTTGGCTAAATCATGTATGACCGCTTCACGCCCTACTGACTGGACGAGATGATGGGATGTCTTAACAAGTGGCTTCCCAATGTAACTTTGTCCGGCTACCGCGTCACGGATCACAAACGATGCGCCGACGATTTCGCGCGCCTTACTCACAGCCAGGTCACGAGAAACATCAGTGTCAGCGTGGTGCGCATTTACGGCTTGCGCATATCCCGTCGGGGTTGCGTTCAAATCGCCGATCTCGGACAATTTACGCAAAAGACCCGATACCCCACGCGAAATTTGCGATGTGAATAACCCCATTTCTCTGGCGACATCAATACCTTTCTCACCGCTCACCATCACTCTTCGGCATGCTTGAAGCGTATCAGGGCCCAGTCTGGTTTGCTGAGCGACCTTATCGAAAAGGGTCTCAGACCATTGCCCAGGGTTACTCTCCTTAGGTGGTGATTCATAAATCATCGTCTATCCAACAATAAAAATTCCTGAAAAGGGGCTTTAAACATGACAGCGCTTGGTATTTGAAACCGGCCAGCTATCGAGGGCAAAACACTTATAACAATCCAGTACTACTCGACGCGCCACGATTTTCGTCTGTAAAAATGTCACCGAGGAGACTGTTATCAAGGTAGAGCATAAGATCAGATAATGCCACAGCATCGCCAGTCATTCTGCAAGTATTCATTACTTCTTGCTGTGCAGTTTGATCCAAACAAGCGCAAATAACATTAAACGAAACCAGTCCCCCCTCATAACGAATTACCGGGACTCTCAGGGCCTCTGCGACTTCAACCGGAAGACTGTAATTTTCATCATCGGTCACTGTTGCAACATTTATATCAAACAACATCCGTCAACCTCCTAATTTTACTTATCGACAATACAACGGTACAAATTAAATTTGAATGATTGGTTCAAAATTATTGCCGGATAGAATCACATTAACACCAAATTAACACTTATATACAATATTTTTATGTTATTAACATTGGCTACTAGGTTAAGATTATTGGGGGATCTTTTTACATCAGCATGTCAGGACCTCTGCCATCCAGTTTTATGTTTTGGCAGGACAAATCCGTTCTGTTATATTCACATGTCTAACGATTTTAAAGGTTACCACGAAGAAATAAAACTTAAAAGAGTTTTAATTGTTGTTATTTAAAACTCGAAACTGAGGAACACCTGACAACAGAAATAAGTAAAATGACAAATAATCAAATCCCGACGTACAGAAAAATCCTATGACGGTACTGCCCGAAGTTTCAAAAAATATAAAATTGGCAATGGAACGCGCAGGACTCTCTGAGATAGGCCTGGTAAGAGCTACCAAGCTACCTCAAACGACCGTCAACCAGATATTGCGTGGGCTAACGAAAGACCCTCGAATGAGTACGTTGATGCTGATAGCGGAAACACTCGACATTACCGTTGACCAGCTCATCGGCTTAACGCCGTTATCAAAAGCAAAACAACAATTTGCCCCGGTTTTAGAATGGAATGAAGTTTTAAACTACTTGATGGACGAAAAATATCCCTGCGCATATAAAAAATGGCTGGCAATAGATAGCGACAGCGCACAAAGCGACATGCGCTACTTCGCTCTTCAAACAACGCCCTCAATGGAACCTCGATTTAGACGTGGATCACTTATCATTATTGAATCTACGGCAACTTTCAGAGACTATCAAATTGCCTTGGTCTCATTAAATAACAATGAACCAGTTCTTCGCAGAATAATAAAAGACGGTGCAGATTTTTTTCTTAAAAAGATTCATCAAGAATATGGGGAACAATTCATGAAAATGGAGAGTTCCGATAAAATTTTAGGATTCGTTATTGAAACCAGAATTGAAGAAATTAATCATCAGTTTTAAGAGAGAATGGATTGAACTTAGTATTTACATCGTAATAATCAATGCTATCTTTATTTTTCAAATAGGCAACTATTTTATAAGTTAATGGCAACATCACTATTTCATAGATAACTTTAAACGTGATTTGCGTAATAACTATTCCAAATACAGATGAGTTCGTCATAACACCATAAAACGCGATCAAGCAAAAAATAAAACTGTCTACAGATACAGCCGCCATGGTACTACCAACGACTCTGGCATAGAGATGCTTACCGGCAGTCAACACCTTCAATCTAGCCAGTACCATTGAGTTAATAAACTCACCAAGAAAATACGCGATTGATGAAGCAACAAATATCCTGGCGTAAGCTGTAAAAAGCACCTCATACGCGCTTTGCGCATTATTCGTATTAACCATCCATACTTCAGAAGCGGGGACTTTTACAACAGCCCAAAAGCCTAGCAATACGACAGCACTACATAAAAATCCACACCAGATAATTAATCTGGTAATTTTATAACCGTAGACCTCTGTTAAAACATTACTAAATGCATAAGTAATAGGGAAAAATATTAATGCAGATGGAAACTCAATCGTAGTATTAAAAAATGGAACATTAATTGCACCAATTTTGAATGCTGTCAAATTTGAAAGGATTAAAAAACAAACAAAAAACATGCCTAAAAATACGACATTTTTACTAATGAAATTTTTCTTACGTGGAAACTGTTTAACTAATTCAAAATCACCTTTGTATTCAACAGCAATAAGAAATCCAAGGTGTGCTACATCCTCATGTGAAAATTTATGAAGCCATTCTTTTGTATAAATTTCCTGGATATTTTTTTGAAATCTTTTCGCGGAACCATTGACGATAATATTAACTAAAATACCATGTTTTTCATTTGCTTCTACTACACCGGCAATTTGATATGATTCCATTCCAATCACTCTCCAATGAGTTCAAACCATCATTTTACAACTTAATTAAGTTGTAAACGAAGATGGAAAACTCCAAACTCATCCTTTCATGAAATGGCTTTCTCAAAGATCACGCGCGACGATCTCTGCTCGATCCTATCCATTGCTAAACATTTTTACCGTTCAGCGAGCACGATTAACCACGTAATCCAGCGTATCAATCCCATCCAAAAATTCTTTCCCGGCTGCAAATATCTATTTCATCGTCGTAACAATAAAAGGTGCTTCAATTTCGCCGGCATTGCGTACCTGCACCAGTCCGACAGATCGGGGAATAATCCGATTGTGTACCGCAAGATCAAAGCCGAGCTTGCGTACGCAAAGAGCACGGTCAACTTCAGCAACTCCCAACACAACCTTGAATGCCACGTTCTTGAGAAAATCATCTGAGAACGCGTTGGGGGACTGCGCGGCACACCATAATGCCAAACCGAATTTTCGGGCTTCGTTGGCAATCACACTTAAAATATTATCGTCATCTTCGTAAGCAAAGCGACTGGCCTCGTCAACGACAATGACCTCAACTACATCATTTTGCTCGCCGCGCTGCACAGCCCGATCAAAAATCCGCCGCAACACTACCGCAACAAACATTCGCTGTTCGGGTGTACCAAGCGGCTTGAGAACGTAGCGCCATACAGGACTGCGCGGATCGAACGGTGGTGTATCTGATCGAAAAATACCTACTCCGCGCAAGTTCTGTAGTCGCTCATACACAGAAGTAAGAACGTCAACTGAGTTGTACCGTAATACTTCGTCTAATTCCCGTCCGGTTTTGACGCTTTCAAGAAAAGAATCGAAACTCTTGACCGCCTTCCCCCGATTCTCATCCAATTTTAACGACAGAGCATCGAATTCATTTGCCGCTAACACTTCTCCCTTTTTGGCCAAATCCATTACCTTACGATGGAACAAAGCCGCGGCGCGATGATGATCTTTGAGAAAGGCCATCGCAGCACCGTTTCCTCCCATGAATAAAGCTTTCAATTTTGATTCCGAGAACGCAACCAGATCATCCAGCGTTGGAGAGGCTTTAAACATCACCCTGGGAGACCACATTAATAAATCGCCCTCATATCGTGATCGATCTACCCACCAGCATTTCAAATCTCCGTCCCAATCACCAAACTTCTGACCATTTTCCCCGCGAATCAATTCTTTAAAGCGGTCACGCTGATCCCATGACACGGCCAGATACAGACGATTTTCTTTCCCTGCCAGCCGCTCCCGAATAAGCGCTGGATCTTCTGGTATCCAGCTGATCGGCTCGTCGATTTTGAATCCACGCATATCATAAAGATCTTCGAGCAAATACCGCAAAACCGCTTCTTGTTTCGTCCCAATAGTTTTTTGGCGCTTAACTGCTTCAATAAATAATTGGATAGCGCGCCGGACCCCGCCGAAATGTGGATCTGGATTAATTTCCAGTGGATTAAAACCCCAGGCAGTGGATTGAGAAAACAATACTTCTGATGCGCCCGGTATCGCGATATCTCCATGTACATCGATGACATGAACCCGGATTGGACGCCGTAATTGGGCCGCCGAATTGATGAGTTGGCGCACTGCATCCCGCATCCGGTGCGTTTTTCCCATACCGGATGTGCCAACAAACAGACCATGCCCGTTGATGGCGCGCTGGGTATCAAGTGTGACGGCAACTGGCGCACCCGAGCGAGCGTTATTTGATACACCAAATGGCACCAGCATCAAATTCTCCAAGCAATAGCATTATTTTATTTTACTTTAGCCACTAAAGAGGTGGCACCAGCAAGCTGGTAACCACCACTTCATTATTAGCGCAATCCGTTTAGTGCCTGAGCAAGGGCAACGCCGACGGTTTCTTCTTCAACGTTTTTACCTGTCAACTGTTTGACAAGAAGAACTGCCAATGCAGACGGCAGACGAATCTCAGCTTCAATACTTGCCATGTCCTTGAGCACATCAGCGTGCTCTACCATCAAGGCACCCAAAACACTGACCGGAAGACGACATGGGACTGCGGTGTTGCCGACAACCTTTGGCGGGTTATTCAGAGTCACCGCGCCATTGACACCAACCGGTGCCTGAAATGTCGGCGATCGTAACGACTCGACCACATTTTGCGCAATCTGATAACCACCATCCGAGTCAGCAGCTGTTACGACGCCAGGAATACTCAACGCGTTGGGAGCTGGAGACAAATCAGTCGCAGCATCGTTGCCCTGCATCGCAGCACTAATCATCGCAACACGTTCATCCGTTTCCAAGCCCGGTATGTTGATACCTGATGGAAGCGACGTGTTGTTACCGGGCGCTGCTGTATCACGGCGCGATTTGATCACGCCGGCCATTGATTTGTAGTGTTCAATATTGCGGGAACGCAGCGGCGGCGATAGCTTGCCAGTCGATAAATCCGCATAAATGAGTTCCTGAATCTCGTCGGGTAAAACAGACAAAAGATACAAGATTTCCGGCGACTCTACATAGCCTGGAGCGACCCATTTTTGTTGCTTGATTTCATCACCAAAGGTCAGATACCGCGTGACCCATCCTGCCGACTTTCGTAACGCCCGGGCAATTTCCGCCTTCGACATCGGGGTTGGATTGTCTTCTGATTTCTTCAGTAAGAAGATGATCGAATCCGCAATTTCACGATCAGTCAAATTTTCCCGATCGGTATTTTCTGCTAATTGCAATGCAAACGCCGGTAGTCCATCCAAATCGTTACGAATCTTTGCTTCGATTGTTTTAGCACCTTTGAGCATGCTGGCGCGAGTACGTCGCTCACCGACCCGCACAAGATAACGCCCATCAGGCAACTCGGAAACAGTGATGGGGTGAATCAGACCATGGACTTCAATGGATTCACCCAGTTCAACCAATGCAGCCTGGTCTGCTTCTGACACGATGCCGTCAAAAGCATGAAAAGCCTTACGCGGTTGCTTAGGATCGAACACGCACTTATCGAGGTCAATTTCGACGGTCTGATCAACCCGTTGCGGCGCTTTGGCGCTTCGCGCAAAAAGTCGCGACACGGTGCCGCCCGAAGATGCTTTTTTGTCAGTTGCTGTCATATTCTCTCCACTTCAATACTTATATTTATCAGACCGGATTACGAGACCAGTTTGGTGCATAAATCCAACCACAATTCGCGTAAGTCACGATCCGCATTTTTTGCAGCCCAAACCGGCATCGCAGGAACGCCTTGGATCGCATCGGCAACCGCAGTGCGAATCGTCAAAGTCGGCGCGATTGATTTTCCATATTCATTACGCACAAATTCCTCAATCCGCTGATGCGAACGCGCCCGCTTATCCAACCGATTCAACACCCCTACCCATTTCAAACCGGGATTGAGTCTGGAGGCGGCATCGATTGAAGCCAGCACATCCTGAAAACCGATCACTGCCGATTGCTCTGGATCCATTGGAATGACTACCTTATCCGCCCATACCAGGGGAGCAAGATGTCTGACACCTACCGCTGGTGGGGTATCGATGATAATCACGTCGAAGTTCAGTGCCCGAAGTGTCTGCCGTATAGCCGGCCCCATCATCATTTCTTCCACGGATTGGTTGTTGTCCCACTCATCTAATCCCTGATGGCCGTGCAACAACCAGACACCCTCATGCTCAGTCTCGCGAATCGCAGACTCAGGAACCGTTCCTGTCTCCAGCAACAATCCGGCACCACCGACCGTCAATTTTTTGATGTCAATATCGCCGCTCAGAAACTGCGAAATATTGGCTTGAGTATCCACATCGATCACTAAAGCGCGCTTACCCATCTTGGCAACAGCCTTTGCCAAGTGAAAAGTAATAGTTGTTTTACCAACTCCACCCTTCTGGTTATTGACTGTAATAATTTTCGCAAATTTACTTTGTCTCAACCCATTTACACCTTGCTTGACGTCTTTTGCCATTTTACACACCTTCCCAATCAGGTTCAGTCCGGGGTATTTCCTCGATCTTTTTCTTCAAACGGGCCTGCCATGAAGGAAGTGAGCGCATACGTTGCAACATGACCTGTTGCGCTGACACGTTCCCACGTTCGCCTTTTGTGAGAAACATACGATTGGCACGCAACGCAATCTCTTCGTAATGGGCAAGCAATTCTAGCTCGGGGCGAAGCGTAATCCCGATCGTTTTAGGCCGCTCACTATCCTTTTTTCTGACATTCATCGTGCACCTTTGAACTCGTAACATCAACATGCGACAAGAATAGCACATTAACGAAATTATGTAATGTCATGAAAAAAATTTCTTTAGTAACTAAAGAGATTTTTTACTACATCGAGTGGGCGAGCCAAACTTTCGACTACTAATTAGTGCGCCATTCCGCACACACCAACAAAAAGACCAGCATTGGAAGCTGGCCATTAATGTAAAGCATTAGCATTCTCGCTATTACGTCCTCGGATAAATATAGGTTACCCACCACATCACGGCCGTATACAAAAATGTCTTACGCGTAATGCCATAGCGTTTGTAACCGGGATATTCGACGTTGTTAATGTCCTCCAAAATTTGATCTACCATCATGGCAATATCAGAAGATAACGTCACATTTGACACTGTACAACCTGGCCCATTGCGCATAGGCGCTTCGCGCCAGGGTAATGGTGGTTTAGCCGCCCAAGGTCCGACGTTGATAAATTTTTTCACCATGTCGTCATACAAGAGATGCAGGCTGCCATAGTGCACTATCGCTAGCTGACGCAAATACATCTGAACATGGCCCGGCAAAACCGTCTGCATATTTTCAAACCGTTCCACTCGCATATCTCCAGAACTTTATAATAAAGCTATTCTAACAAATTATTTTCTTAATAGTACGAACTCAAACCATCACGATAACTTTAGTGACTAAAATTTGTATCAAAATAGCAAGGATGAGCTTCATGTCGTCTATTAGCTATCTCGGCTCGTTACAGGCAAACAAATTTTAGTTGCTATGTAAGCCATCTCAATATCCCAACTTCTGTTTTTTTGATGCCCATGGGCCAGGAAAAACTATCGTTAGCGGGACAACAATATTAAACCGCTCACCCAGTTCATTTCGTAATGTCGGTTGCACTTGCAGATATTTTCCAAGCATCTGCCCACCCAATTGACCAAACTGCTGGGCTAACGCAGTGCTTACAACCTGAGCGCTATTTAAACTTCCGGCTTGCCCATTGTTGTTCGAAGTTTGAGGCACCGACAACTGAACCCCGGCAGTCACCATAGACATGCCCAAGGTCACTCCAAAAAGTCTGAACCAATGATTGTCCACATCGGCATCCAACCCAGACTGACCCGACACATCCGCTGATGGCATTCCGGCCAGATTCAGTTTTTTCCCATCCGGGTAAATCAATGTGTTCCAGACGACCAACTGCCGTGACTGTCCCAATGCCACGCGTGAATCGTAGCTACCGATCACTTTTGACGTCGAGGGAATCAATAAAACATTGTGATTCACCGATGCATAAACGTTTTCACGCACATGTGCGGTAACCATCCCGGGCAGATCAGAATTCACACCCATTTGGAGAATCGCCGGAATCACCGAACCCGCATGAAGTTCGTAAGGCGATTGTGGATCAACCACACTATATGCATGCTGCCCTATTGGCGCATTTCCACCGTTTTTCATAAAGTTTAGTTTCTGTTCCTGATCACCTTGCATCGCCAGCGATGCCACTGAATCAGCACCCGCAGCGCTCATCCCGGCCAATTTCAAATTAGCCTTCAAAGCATCCAGCGCCATAGAAGCGGCATTTTTCGTGTCCGGCTCACTGCCCTCCTGAAATTTTTTAGCTTGCAATCCATCCGAACGTGCTTCCTGCTCGCGCTGCTCTCGTTCTGCCTGCTTGCGAGCGGCAGCAAGTTGTTCCGGTGTCTGTAGCGCACCATTCGCACCATCGCCAGCACTTTCTGGCGGAACAAAATTTGGCCTACCGCCGGCAGACGCCGACGAATTATCGAGCCGCCCCGGATCTGAAACCTTAGAACCCAAACTGCCTGCTAACTGCGTCCCTTTCAGGTCTGTTGGAATTCCAAGATGTTGCGTCGTTTCTTTTTTTGCGTCTGCCGCCTCGATCGCTTTTCCCTGTCGGTCTTCAGTGTTTTGGTCCATCTTGTCCAAGGCCAGAAAAAACATCAACACAACAATTGCCACCAGTGCCACAAAACCGAAACCGAGTTTCTTACTCATGCCGATACTGGATTTTGGCTTCGGTGAGATGTGACCTTTCATCTCACCGCCCACTGGCAAGCTAGCGTTAAGAGAAAACATATCCCCGGTATGTTGACTCACGATCCACTCCCCCAGCCGTCCCAGGTCCATCCCGCTTTTTTTCTCCAGCGGATCGTCACTTTTTCTTTCCCTACAATCAGTTTTGCTGATGTAAATAATCGATCAACAATATAAAATTGTCCACGTGTATGCAAATTCACTACATTTTCTTTACCTTCGTCATCAATCAGCGCCAATGTTGGCGCTTCACCACTTTGCAAAACGCTGGCTGGCAATTGAATGTAGACCTTCACGCCATTATTGAAAACGCGTAAAGGTTTAAAGTCCGCGTTACCAGAAATCTGATAATCGAAATCCAATTCATCAGGAGAGCTAGACTCTTCCGTTACGCGCAGATCATCCTCTTGTTTAACAGCCACTTCCTTGACATTAGCGCGAGCATTCCAAGACTCGACCAACTCATCCGGATAATAAAATCCGACACGATTCAAATACACACCCTCCTCTTTAGGTGCATATAGTTTGATGTGATACGTTCGATGATCGGTCGTAATGATCGCGTTAGATTCGACCGCGTTATCTCTTGGTTGAATCACCACATGCTGAATGGTTTTCCCTTTTTCAACAGAAGTACTCGGCGACCATGTCCAGCGTACTCGGTCGCCCAAAATGACATCCACTACTTTCTCTCCAGGCTGCATTTCAACATCGCACGCTCTCGTGGGGGAACACGTCAACTTCGGCATACTCTGACCATAAGCGAAAATGATCTTGCCATCATCAGACATGATCGGCTTAGCCTTATCACCGCGCTGCCAGGCCTGTGCCATCGCTACTGCAGCGTCTTCCAATTTCAAAAAACGCTTTCCTTGCGCTTGCACGCCATTACACAAAACAAGCAAAAAAATTGAGACGACGACCTTATTACTCACGTTATTTATCATTTTCACTCCAGTTCAAATCCGTTGTTCCTATCCTTAGGACTTACGCAAAACCGTCCCAGCAAGGCGTGCCGACAAAGACAGTACGAGAGTACGGCTAGGAGAGCACAACGCCGCTGGGGCGATTTTGCGTAGGTTCTATTACATCTGCTTTGCCCAGGACAACGATGTAATAGTGAATCCGGTCGGGTTATGCGGCAGGTCATCTTTTCCACCCGGGCGCAGTTCGAAATGCACGTTAGCCTTCCATAGTTCTGGATGCGGTAAGGGCTCGCCCTTCAAGTTGTAACTAGTCTCAATCCATTCGACCGTCCAAAGATTATCGGACACCGGTATTGCGGACTTCACGTCAACCGAAATGGTCCGATTGACCGCGATGTCGTTAGGTTTTCCGCGCAGCAGCAGCTCGCGTTTCACATAGCCGTAAGCACTTTCAGACAAGCGATCAAACGCCCGCGTCAGAAACATATTGTTCGCAGCGGCATCGGCTGTCACCATCCTGCAATTTTCGAAAAATTCGATCATCTCTCGGAACGTCAACTTCTTTGGATCATTCACCGCATCTTTTCCACCGATAGCACGAACAGCCAAAGTCCGTCCTAATTTGTCTACCTCAATCATGTAAGGGACGATTTTTGACTGAGATCCGATATAGATAACACCCCCAATACTGCAAGCTGCCAACACCAGTCCGAATAAAGCAAATTGACGCCAATTTTTAACCTGAGCGGCCATGCGCAGGAACCGATCATCGTGATGCAAAGCAGCCAAAACCCAGGGAGCATCGGGATGTTGCGGCATCTCATCCCCTACTTCGGAGGTTGTCGATAAATGCACACCTGGCGCGGCTTGCCCGGTTTGTTTCATTTTTTTATTGAAGAAACTCATTTTGGAAAACTCCTCACAATGCAATAATAATTTTCTCAGCAACATATAATGTTGTATATCTTTAGTGACAAAAGATATGCAACAGCAATTTACCTCAGCCATCACCGCGAGTATTCATCGATATATTGACCGCATGATTATCACCAGTAGTCTGCTGTCCTAGCTTGTCCATGATCTTGCCCATGCCATCACTAAAACTCGGTTTCCTGTCACTATTTTCCTCCGAAGTATTGCCATCGCCACTGCCTCCACCAATACCCGCCGAACTTGCGTCTCCCGCTCCGATATTCGATCCGCCCGGTTGCGAACCGCCGCCGCCGGAAGCATTAGATGCGCTGTCAAATTTGGCGGCACTCGCTCCGTTTGGATCAGAAGGAATTGCCCCACCTACCTATCGATTCGTGCTCGATGAACCGGGCGCTTAGAGAAGCTATCACCGACTGCC